>QIFF01000195.1 GCA_003230635.1 bacterium
CGTAAAGCATACTGATTTTGGTAGCCTCTTTTTTATCTGTGCGCACATTGCACATCAGCTTACACAAGGACGCATCCAGGGCATCCATCACCTTATGCGGGACCTTATCCTTTTCCACAAACTGCTTGGCCTGCACCAAAGCGTGATGGGTATCCTTCAGGTGCTTTTCCACCTCTGCCGGATCCTCCTTCAAGTCCTGCTCCTTTTTGGTCAGCATAATCAAGCCGGTAAACGCTAGCACCAAACCTGCAAGTAAGACAACAGCGTTCATGCTTGCTCCTCCTTTTGTGGTGGTTGAAAGTTAAAACACATAAAACATTATTAACGATTCTGTCGCTAATTATATCCCTTTCCCCCTGGCAAAGCAACAAAAAAGCGGATGGATGTCCTCAGATGGTCAGTGCCAGCACAAGTTAAGGCAAGGAGTCATATATTTTCTCCAGGCGGGTTCTTAGCTCAGGGCTTTGCAGGTGCTGCCAGGGAAGGATTTCGTCGATGCTGCGCCGGCGGCAGAGGTAAAAGTCCGGGTTAAACCCAGTGGCTCTAACTGCTTGCCTCCAGTTGCCTCCCAGTTGATGGGCGGCCAACAACAACTGCCCCAGGCGGCGGTCGCCGCGGGAGAGTAAGCCCTGAACGGCAGACTGGCGGGGGGATTCAAATAAAAGTTTGATGTTGCCTATTCTAGCCAGTGATTTCTGAATAAACCTTAACCTTTTTTTTAAAACCCCTTCCCGCTCCATAGGCAGCCATTGAAAGGGGGTATGGGGCTTGGGTACAAAAGCGGCTAAACTCAAGACAATCTGTCCCATTTTCCCCCTGGGGCGGGCATATTTTAAGAGATAATCTCTGATCTTCAGGCTCAAACCAACTATGGCTTGAATATCCGCCTGCTCCTCAGTAGGCAAGCCGAGCATAAAATACAACTTTAAATTGCAAAAACCCGCCTCGGCCGCCCGCTCCACCGCCTGCAAAATATCAGCATCACTCAACCCCTTGTTAATCAAGCGGCGCAGCCTTTCCGAACCCGCTTCCGGAGCCAGGGTAAGGCTTTTCTGGCCGCTGGCCAGCAGGGCTTGCAAGAGACTGTCGGAGAGCGAATCGGCCCGCAGGGAGGAAATCCCCAGCGCAGCCGGTTCCCGGGCCAGAAAAACCATTAGCTCATCCAGGTAGGGATAATCTGAAGCCGCCGCCCCCAGCAGGCCAACCTTTTTCTCCAGCCGGCGCGCCTGAGTAATCATGCTCTTGACCCGGACCGGGCTGCGGGTGCGGTAGGGTTGATAAAGCCAGCCCAGCAGACAGAAATAGCAGCCGCGGGCACAACCGCGGGAAAGCTCCACCAGGCAGGTGTCCTTAAACTCAGTGTGTGGACTAAATAGCTGGCTGCTCCCCTCACAGGCATCCAAATTTTCAGTTACCCGCACTTGTAATTGGGCGGGGATTTTGGGGCTGGCTGTGATCTGGGCAATGGTGCCGTCTGTTCTATAGCTGACCCGGTAAAACTGGGGAACGTAAATCCCGGGGATTTGGGCCAGGCGATACAAGAGGGCTTCCCTGCCCTCCCCCGCCTGCCTGCTCTGCTTATAAGCTGCAACCAACTCATCCAGCAGCCCCTCGGCCTCCCCCAGCACAAAGGCATCCACAAAATCCACCAGCGGCTCCGGGTTCATAAAGGCGCAGATGCCGCCCATAATCACCAGGGGGGCTTGCTCGTTGCGCTTGGCTTTTTCCGGCTCCAGCCCCCCTAAGACCAGGATTTTAAGCAGATTCAGGTAATCCTGCTCAAAGGAAACGGAAAAGGCAACAATGTCAAATTGATTAAGCGGAATATTGGATTCCAGGCTGCTGAGGTGGGTTTTTGAGGGATTCTCGGGCAGGCAAACACGCTCGCAAAGAGTATCTTCCCGCTGGTTGAGCAGGGCATAGACCAACTGCCAGCCCAGGTTGGACATGGCTACATGGTAGCTGTTGGGATAGGCCAAAGCCACCCTCACCTCGGCGGTTGCCTTGTAAATCGTGCCTTCTTCAGACTCCAGTAACTGGCGGGTTGGAAGAGTAGTTGTCATCTAGGTTAGATTTTTAGGGAGTCTTTTCTTTGAGGCGTCCATTCACAAATTTGTGGAGGATACTGGATATAAGAGTCTGATAGGGAAGTCCCTCTTCCAGCGCTTTCCTCTGAATGTTGACAAGGTCTTTCTCAGAGATTCTAATGTTGACCCGCTTGTCTTTCCTGAAGGTAGCCCTGGCATATTCCTGGAAACGCTTGGCCTCCTTCGGGAAGTTGGAAATGGATTTCCATTCTCCTCGCTCAACAGAGTCAAGCAGCGCCTTTTCTTCTTTATTGAGTTTCATTTTGATTCACCTTTCAAATATTTCTTGGTCATTTTGCGACTCGGGATTATTGTTTTTAGGAATATCACTTGCTCATCTTCCACAAAAGGCACCAGATAGACATAATCATCTATATCAATGACGAATATCTTTTGATTTGGATACTTGTTTTTGTTTGGTTGGTCAATTATGTCAAGTAGTCCGCCATGCATCAGAGAAAAAACTACTTCTTCAAATGTAATGTAACGTTCTTTTTTCAATCCCTCATTCTTATTAACATTCCAATCAAAGTATTTCACGTCACAAATATAGCATAATGTGTGCCTATTGTCAACATGTTATTTTGATCTTTCACCGAAACATGAAGTAGAAACAGTGCCCATTAATTCGGCCCAGGAATCTCAACCTTCATCCCCAGGGTTTGGTTAATGTAGTTGGGGCCGAACTTTTCCCTGAAAATGGCTTCGGCCGGTGCCCCGGTGCAGTGGGTGGGGATGATTTTTTTCACCCCGGCGGCCAGCAGCCAATCGGCGATGCGGCGGTAGTCGCCATCACTGTAATAGGTCATCTGGGGAATGGTAAAGAGGTTGCCGTTGGGCAGTCTCACCGCGGTGCCCGGACGCAAAAGGCGAGTGCCGCCGGCAATCATATAGACCCTGTTGTCACCGGCAGCGGCGATACTCTTTCTCATGATGTTTATAATCCGCGGGTGACCGCAGCCCTGGAGAATAACTAATCCTTCTTTGGTCTTAACCACCATGTGCACTTCTTGAATCCCGAAGGGGCCGCCTTCAAAGCGGGGGCTTTGCAGGTTCATCAGAAATACATTGGGGGTTAGCTGAAGCCTCTCGGGCACGCTTTTGAAGTTTTTGGCCCAACCCTTTATTCCAAACTCATCAACGATTACATCGGTGGCATAGACCGGCAGGTTGGGGTTTTCCCTCAGTATATAACCAATCCCGTCCACCATCTCCCAGTGATGATGGGATA
>QIFF01000096.1 GCA_003230635.1 bacterium
ATCAAAGAGCGGTCAAGCTGCGCTATAACTATGCCGAGGCCTACTACGGCCTGGGGAAAACCCATCAAGCAGTGCAGCAATACAACGACGCCGCTTCGGCTTTTAGCCGGGCGGTGCAACTGCGCCCCTCCTATAAAGAAGCCCTCTACCAGTTGGCAGCCACCCATCAGGCCAGAAAGCTTTGGGAGAAGGCGGCCGAAACCTATCAGAAGGTACTGCAATTGGATTCCAGCAACCTGGCGGCCTACCAGGGAATGGGTGATGCCTACCTGGGAGCGAAAGACACCAAAGCTGCCGTTGCCGCTTACCAACAAGCCATCAAGCTCAATCCCAACTATGCCCCGGCCCGCTTCCAATTGGGCAAATATTACTTTGCCGCCGGGCAGTGGAAACAGGCCCTGGAGGCTTTTCAGTCAACCTTGGGGGCAAACCCAAATCATCCCCAGGCCCACTACTACCTGGGGCGGGTTTATAAAGTCCAAGGCAATTTGGATGAGGCAATTGACGCCTATAAAAAGGCGCTTGAGCACGATGTTCAGCGGGCCAAGGTCTATTATAATTTGGCAGTAGCTTACCGGGCCAAAGGGGAAAACGAGGAGGCGGATCAGGCTTACTACCAGGCGGTGAAAAGCCAGTTGGGAGAAGAAATAGACCAAGCGACTCTTCAGGAACGTCTGGAAGACCCCATTATCCGGTATCAAATCCTGGTTGATATTGATCCCGAGAATCCGCAAAATTATTACAATCTGGGAACCTCCTGCATCACTGGCGGTGAGATGAAAAGAGCCAAAGAGGCTTACCAAAAAGCAGTGGAATTGAAGCCGGACTATTGGCAGGCCTATTATTACCTGGGACTGGCCTCTAATGCCACCAAGGATTATGAGGGAGCAATCGCCGCTTATAGTAAGCTCTTAGAGTTAAAACCAGAGGATAAGGGCGTTCATTATTATCTGGGGATTGCTTACAAGGGCAAAAGGGATTGGGATCAAGCCATTTTCCATTATAAGCAGGTGCAGGGAAGTAAGCCTGTTCAGGCCAGTTACTGCTTGGGACAGGCATATTATGAAAAGTGGGTGGAGAAGAAAGAGTTGGTTTTTCTAAAAGAGGCTTCCAAATACCTGAACGCCGCCATCAGCTTAAATCCATCCCATGAAGAGGCTCAATCCAACCTCTATGTAGTGGAAAACCTGCTGGCCGGTAAAATAGAAATCATGTTGATTAGCAGCCCTAGATACGCAACCATTCAGGATATATACTATGCAATCCAGGGCAATATGACGCGCAGGGAACTAAATCAGATGCTCACTTCTTTCCCCGTTAAGTCAGAAAATGTGTTCATCCAGCCTGAAGAGTTTGCCGGTATTTTAGGGCATGAGCTAGATAAGCTGCAAGACGGACAGATTAGCAAGATTATCCAGAAAAAACGCACCTATTATATTATCTGCCGCCTTAACTCGCTTTAACCCCCCGCGTTAGCGGGTCGAGTTCTTACTGGCGTGTTCCTGAAGGTAAGCCGTAATCAGAGCACTCTCTTCAACACTTATCAACTCCGGGTTAATCCGCCGCATTCGTTCCACGGTGATAGTCCACTCCTCCGGGGTTTTAATTACGGTGTAAATGTCAGTGGAGAAATGGCAGGTTGAGCAGCGTGCTTGCATCAGGCCTTTAGCATCTATCGTCTTTCCTTCTTTTTTTGCACAGGACAAGCCGCTCAGGCTTGTCCCAAGCAGGATTGCACTGACAACAAATTGAAAAATTGACCTGGGCATTGGATTCTCCGATTTTCCGGACTGGGCAAATTCCCCTTCAATCCTAAATTTGAGCAATTTCCATGCCCTGTACTATAACTCATTGTTCAAAAAGAAATTATCTTGAATTTATCTCCCAAAAGACTTGACTTGAAGCGGTTTTTATGGCAGTAATGCCCCAGGAGTTGTTTGTGTAATGGCAGCACTGCCATATGGGCACCCTGGAGCGTTGTCCTTACGATAGAAGGGGTTGGAAAAAGGTGAAGAAGAAGACGAAAATCTTTAGGTTTGGGTTGCTGCTAGGGCTGTTTTTGTTCATTTCGCCCTCGCAGCTCTGGGCGCAGAAAGAGAAAACCGCCACTTATTGGCTGGAAATGGCGCTGGAGGAAAGCGATATTGAGCGCAAGATTGAATATTATCAGCGGGCACTGAGAATAAATCCGGACGACCCTGAAACCCATAACAATCTGGGCATACTATATAAAAGCAAGAAGCTTTATACAGAAGCCATCGCCGAATATCAAGCCGCCTTAAGTTCTTCTTCCTATCGCACCCAGGAATATGCCCATCACAACCTGGGGGTTGTATACAAGGAAATGGAGAAATATGAAAAGGCCCTGGAACACTTTGAGGCCGCCCTGGAGATCAACCCCAAATTCGCCAAGGCTTATAATGGGATGGGGCTGGCATATAAGGGTTTGGGAGAGTTTGAGAAGGCGACGGAAAGCTTCCGCCGGGCACTGGAGATTGAGCCGGATTATATCCAGGCTGAATATAATCTGAAAAACGTCTGGAAGCTGTCCAGCAAGAAAACGGCCACAGAGAAAAAAGCCGCTAAGCTGTATAACCAAGGGGTGGCTTTAGCCAGGCAAGGAAAATATACCCAAGCGATTGCCACCCTTGAAGAAGCCCTGCGCTTGAAGCCGGGGCGAATAAAGATTAAGCAAAAGCTCAGGGAGTTACGGCGGCGCCGGGAGTTCAAAAAATGGCATAACGCGGCTCTGAGAGAAATAGATGCGGGCAAGCGGAGCAAAACCCATGAGCACCATGAAGAGGCTCTGAAAGAACTAGATGCGGGCAGGTGGAGCAAGGCCCATGAACATCTGGAAAAGGCCCTGAAACTGGCAGCCGACAGGGATGAAGCCCAGAAAATCACCAGGCTCCAAGAACAAATAGCAGAAAACCTGAGGAGGGAAAAAAAGGGCCTGCGGGCAGCTTGGTTATATCAGCAGGGGCTGACCAAGCTGGAGAGCAAGGACTGGTTGGGAGCCATTTCTGATTTTACCAAATTGCTGATGCTGGACCCTGAGCACAAAGGGGCAAAAGTAAAAAATCGCCAGGCCAGGATCGGCTATTATTACGAGGAGGCTTTGCGTAGTATTAACCAAAGTAAATGGAAGGCGGCTGAAGAACACCTGCAAAACCTCCTGTCTTTAGAACCGCAGCACGCCGGGGCCAAAGATGAACTATCCAAGGTGCGCAAACACCTCCACTCCCGCCGCATGGAATATGCCCTGGAGAAAGGGGCGCAAGCCTTTAACTTGGGTGAATGGAAACT
>QIFF01000366.1 GCA_003230635.1 bacterium
TGCAGCAGGCTCGGGTCTTGCGGATTACGCAGCAGCTTGGCCAGTTCCCTTTCCGGATTGTCTGCTATAGCCTTGGTAACCACCAGTTTATCAATTTCGCTGGAGGGCAGGGTCTTTTCAAATTTCAGCAGCACCCGCTCTATGGCACTTACTAGCCCGCGCGCGCCGGTTCTTTCCGTAGCAGCGATCCGGGCGATGCGCCGCAGAGCGCCGTCCTCAAACCTGAGGTCAATCCCATAGGCCTTGAAATCCCGTTTTTTGGCCCGAATAACCGCACAGCGGGGGTTTTTTAGGATTTGATACAGGTCGTCTGTGGTCAGCTCGTCCAACATGGCAATTATCGGCAGGCGTCCCACCAACTCAGATTCAAAGCCATACTCAATCAAATCCTCGGACTTGACCTGCTTCAGATAGTAACTGTCATCTTCCACGCTGATATGCGCCCTGAAACCAATTCCCTTGCTCTGGAGACGTTTGCGGACGATTTCACTCAGGCCGTTGAAAGCCCCGCTTACAATGCAGAGGATGTTTTTGGTATTAATCCTTTTACGTTCCATTTTGCCGGTTTTCTGGAAGCTCATGGCCGCCTCCAGCTGGGAGGCCAGGTCATGGGGGATTTTTAAGTCCACCTCGGTCTCCTCCAGCATCTTCAGCAGATTGCGCTGCACCCCGCTGCGGGAAACATCCGGCCCGACAGACGTTCCCCCGGCGGCGATCTTGTCAAATTCATCAATGTAGATAATTCCGTACTGGGCCAGTTCTATATCCCCATCCGCCTCATGCACCAGGTCCCGCACCAACTGCTCCACATCCCCGCCCACATAGCCGGTTTCGCTGAACTTGGTGGCATCGCCCTTGACAAAAGGCACCCCTATCTTGTCGGCAATCAACTTAACCAGAAAGGTTTTGCCCACCCCGGTGGGGCCGATCAGGATAATATTATTCTTAATATTCCCCAGCAGCCCGGCGCTGTCAGCCAGCTTAATGCGCTGGAAGTGGGTGCAAATCTTGGTGGCCAAAACCTCCTTGGCCTGCTCCTGCTTGATTACAAACTTGTTCAGATAGGCTTCCAACTGTTCCGGCAGCAGGTCAAACTCAATCTCCAGCTTTTTCTCCGTGGTTTTTGTTTCCTCTTCCTCCAGTTTATCTCCTGCCGGCATAGGGAAGATAGAGCCTACCCGCACTGAGCCGCCATATTTGTTGGACAAAAATTCATTAAAATCATGCTCCAACTCGTGGGGAGAAGGAAAGCCGGCTTTAGGTTTAGTCATAGTAATTTATCCTTTAATTTTTAGGAGTAGGGGCTTTAGCCCCGTGAAAAAAGATAATCAAAAGCTCACGGGCCTGAAGGCCCTACTCCTTATGGGTTTTTATGGTAACGAACTATCTCTTTCAGGGGTTTGCGGTTCTTTTCTTCTTTTTGCAAAGGGCTGATGGGATAGCCAATCGTCAAGAGGGTTACGATTTGCAGTTCTTTGGGGATAGCCAGCAGTTTTCTGACCACTTTGGGATCAAAAGCCGCCACCCAGCAAGTTCCCAGGCCCTCGGCAGTGGCCGCAGTCACCATCTCAGTTACTGCAATTGCCAGGTCAACCCAGGCATAATTAGCCTCGTCATAGTGGCGCACCCAGGCCTTGTCCGCTTCAACGCAGGCTACAATAATCAGCGGTGCGCTGCGAAAGCCCTCCTTAGTCAGCACCTTACGGTCAAATTCCTCCCGGCCGGCTTTTTCCAGGAGAATAAAGCGCCAGGGCTGGCAATTAGCCGCACTGTGGGCGCGGCGGCCCACCTCCAGAATACGCGCCAGCTTTTCCTCTTCTATCTCTTTATCAGCATACTGGCGCACACTCTTGCGCCGGCTGAGCAAGTCATAAAAGTTCTGCAAGTTAGCATCCATTTCCACCCCCTATTTTTTAATTTTCATTCCCTTGGGGATGACCACAATGCCCCCCTCGGAAACATAATACTTTTTGGCGTCCTCTGCAAGATTATAGCCGATTTCGGCATAAGGCGGGATTTCCACCCCTTTATCAATAATGGCGTTTTTAATCATGGCATGCCGCCCCACATCCACTTGCTCAAAGAGCACCGACTTATGGACGTGACTGTAGCTGTTAATGCGCACGTTGGGGCACAAAACCGAATTCTGCACCTGCCCCCCGCTGATAATGCAGCCCTGCGAAATAATGGAATCCAGCGCCGTCCCCCTCCGGCGCGGTTCTCCTGTCTTACTATCTCTTTGGGCAAAAACCGTCTTGGCAGGGGGGTACTGGCCTTGATAGGTGCGAATCGGCCATTCCTTGTCATACAGATTGAAAACCGGCGACACCGCAGCCAGGTCCATATTGGCCTCCCAATAGGCGTCAACTGTGCCCACATCCCGCCAGTATTTGGCTTCCTTTTTATTTTCATCCTTGAAATTATAGGCAAAAATGCGGGATTTATTTTTAATCATTGCCGGGATGACATTTTTGCCGAAATCGTGCTCGGTCTTGCGCAGGGCGTCATCCTGCAAGACCTCATAAAGGGTATCGGTATTAAAAATATAAACCCCCATTGAGGCAAAAACGTGGCTTTTATCAAAGGGTAAAGGCTTGGGCTTGGTTGGTTTTTCCTCAAAGCCCAGGATATGATAATTTTCATCCACTTCAAAAATTCCAAATTGAGTGGCTTGCTTAATCGGCACCTCAATTGCCGCCACCGTCAACTGGGCGCCCTTCTCCCGGTGATAATCCAGCATCCGGGCATAATTCATCTTATATACATGGTCGCCGGACAAAATTAAGATGTGGTCGGGCTCCTCCATATGGATGGTATAAAAATTCTGATAAATGGCATCCGCCGTGCCCTGGTACCACTGTTCCCCAATGCGCTGCTGGGGATGGAGGGCGGTGATAAACTCCCCCAATTCGGCGTTAAAAATCTGCCAGCCCAGGCGCAGGTGCCTGTCCAGGGATAGGCACTTATACTGGGGCAAAATCAGAATCTTGCGCAAATTGGAATTAACACAATTACTCAGGGTAAAATCAATCAGGCGATAGATTCCCCCAAAGGGCACCGCCGGTTTGGCCCGATCGCGGGTCAAGGGATACAGGCGTTTACCCACCCCACCCGCCATAATGATTGCCAGTGTTTTGCGCATAGTAATCTACCTATTTTTCAAGGTGCCCATTTTTTTGCTTTTGGGTTTTTCCCCTATAATCCTCAATGGCGCCCCTCAGGGCTTCTTCGGCCAGCACCGAGCAGTGCATTTTTACCGGGGGCAGGCCGTCCAGGGCCTCCGCTACCATTTCATTGGAGATCAAGGCCTCTTCCAGGGTCTTGCCCTTGACCATCTCGGTAACCATGGAGCTGGTGGCGATGGCCGCCCCGCAGCCGAAGGTCTGAAACTTGGCGTCCACAATTTTATCCCCCTCTACCTTAATAAACAGCTTCATCACATCGCCGCACTGGGGGTTTCCCACTTCCCCTGTCCCGCTGGGGTCATCCATCTCCCCCACATTGCGGGGGTTACGAAAGTGTTCCATTACCTTTTCGCTATACAT
>QIFF01000141.1 GCA_003230635.1 bacterium
CCGGTAAGGGCTGACTGAATAGCGATTTCCGCGGTTTCCAGGTCGCGGATTTCCCCTACCATTATGATGTCCGGGTCCTGGCGCACAATAGAGCGCAGGCCGGAGGAAAAGGTAAGGCCGATTTTGGGCTTGACCTGGATTTGGTTGACCCCGCTCAATTGATACTCAATAGGGTCCTCTACCGTGATGATTTTCTTGTCCGGGGAATTTAATTTATTCAAGGCGCCGTATAGAGTGGTGGTCTTTCCCGAACCGGTGGGGCCTGTTACCAGGACAATTCCGTGAGGCTTGCGGATCAGGGCTTCAAACTGGTTGCGGGTTCTATCTGGAAAGCCGAACTCGGTTAGGTCCATCAAGGTATTGCTGCGGTCCAGGATTCTCATTACTACACTTTCCCCGTAAATGGTGGGAATGCTGGAAACGCGCAGGTCAATCTTTTTTCCCGTCACCCGGATGCGAATGCGTCCGTCCTGGGGCAGGCGCCGCTCGGCAATATTCATCTCGGACATAATCTTGACCCGGGAGATAATGGCCGCCTGCAAACGTTTGGGCGGGGATTCGGTATCATAAAGAATCCCGTCAATCCGGTAGCGCACCTTCAATTGATCCTCAAAGGCTTCCAGATGAATATCACTGGCGTTGTCTTTCACCGCTTTGGTAATCAGCAAATTGACCAGCTTGATTACCGGGGCCTCCTGAGCCATATCCCGCAGGTGGTCTTCGTCTTCGTCATGTTCATCAGTAGCGTATTGCAGTTCCTCATCGGAAATTCCCTCAATAATCTTCTCCATAGTGCTGCTGCCGCTTCCATAGCAGCGTTCAAAGGCGGCAGCGATTTCCGAGTCCTTGCCCAAATAAACCTTAAGCTCCTCGCAATCTGCCGCCAGTTTGAGGGCGTCAATAGTGGCTACATCCAGAGGGTCAGCCATTACCACCGATAATTCGTTGTCATTCAATTCAAGGGGGAAGAACTTGTGGTGCTGCATAAACTTGAGGCTGAAATTGATTTCCAGGGGGGGGGTGTCGGAGTACTCTGACAGGGGCAGAAAGGGAACACCCAACTGCCGGCTCAGGATTTGCACCATGTCGTCTTCGGAAACATAACCCAGACTAACCAGCAGCCGTCCCAGCTTTTCCTGGGTAGTTTGCTGCATTTCCAGGGCCCTGTGCAGTTCCTCTTCGGTAATCTTCTCTTCCCGCAGGAGGATTTGGCCTAATTTTTCCAATTGCTTGGTCGGCATAGCGTTTTCTCCTGCTTAGATTATAACCGCAAACCAGGGGCGGGTGCAAACTTTTTTATGATAAATTGGCCTGACTAGCCTTTTCCATAGCAATCGCCTCTTGCAAGGCGCGCAGGGCTACTTCAATCTGATCGTCCGCCGGCTCACGAGCGGTTATTCTTTGCAGCCACAGACCCGGAGCAAGCAAAAACCGCCACACCTGGCTTGAGCCTTTCTTGCCGGCAGCGCGGGTAACTTCATAAGACAGCCCGGCGATTAGAGGCAAAAATATTACCCGGTAGAGAGCCTTCATCCCCAGACTGCTCTGCTGCGGAACCAGGGCAAAGACCAGAATGCTGATTACCATCACCATCAACAAAAAACTCGTCCCGCAGCGCGGGTGCGCGGTGCTGAACTTTCTGACGTTGCTTAGGGTTAACTCCTCTTCCGCTTCGTAGGTAAAAACCACCTTGTGCTCGGCCCCGTGATATTCAAAAATGCGCTTTATATCCTTCATCAGGGAAACAGTACCCAGGTAAATCAAAAAAATCATTACCCGGATAATGCCGTCAACCAGGTTAAAGAAAAGGGAGCTTTGCCCGATAAATGCCAGCCAATTTTTGAGCCAATTGGTCAGCAGCAGGGGAAGGAAAAAAAACAGGCTAATTCCCATCCCCAGGGCAAAAACCAAAGTAGCCCCCATTGCCAGGGGGCCGATTTCCTGCTTTTCACCTTTTTTATTGGTTTCTTCTTCCAGGGCAACATTGGCGGAAAAATTGAGGGCGCGTACCCCCAGAACCAGGGATTGAAAAAGGCCCACCACCCCGCGCAGCAAGGGCCACTTTAGTATAGGCCACCTGTCCGAAGCCAGCTTCAAGGTTTCTTTTTTGACCACAATCTGGCCGTCGGGCTTGCGCACCGCAATAGTCAAAGAACGAGGGGCGCGCATCATCACCCCCTCAATAACCGCCTGTCCGCCAATTTTTATCTCCAAGCGTGTGCCTGCCTCTTAATTTATCCTACTGTTTCAGTAACCTTGTAATGGGAATGAGCCGTGCAGCGCGAATCCAAATTACATTCTTCAAACAAACAGCATGTTTTTTTGCAAACCCAGACCAGCATGAGCATTAGCGGTACTTCAATCAAAACGCCCACTACCGTTGCCAGCGCCGCACCTGAAGACAGCCCGAAAAGCATGGTTGAGGTTGCAATAGCCACCTCAAAATGGTTTGAAGCGCCAATCATGGCCGCCGGGGCCGCATCGTGATAGGAAAGCTTCAGAACTCTGGCTAAGGCAAAATATCCCAGCCCAAAAATGAAAATTGTTTGCACAAAAAGTGGGATAGCGATCCATAATATAGTCAAAGGGTTGGCCAGGATAAATTCTCCTTTAAAGGAGAATAGAAGTACCAGGGTGGCCAGCAGGGCGACTATGCTGACGGGGGTCAGCCAATGCAAAAACTCTTCCTCAAACCATTCCAGGCCCCTGGATTTAATGAGCCGTTTGCGCGAAAAGTATCCCGCCACCAGGGGTAAGGCTACGTAAATTGTTACCGAGAACAATATGGTCTGCCAGGGAATGGGCATTGCGTTTATCCCGAGCAGGAAACCCCCTAAAGGGGCGTAGAGCACCAGCATTGTCAATGAGTTTATGGCTACCATTACCAGAGTCAGGCCGTCGTTGCCTTTGGCCAGATAACTCCACATCAAAACCATAGCCGTACAGGGGGCGATTCCGAGCAGGATTGTTCCGGAAATATAACTGCGCCACAATTCAACTTCCTGTCCAGTCTTAATAATTTCTGTGCCCGGCAGGAAGCCTTTAAAAAGCTGCCCCAGGAAAAAGGAAGCAATCAGATACATGCTGAAAGGTTTAATCAGCCAGTTGACGACTAAGGTCATAACTACCGGTTTAGGGGTCTTTGCGGCGCGCACCACTTCGGCGAAATCTATCTTTACCATGATAGGATACATCATGAAAAATAGACAAATAGCAATAGGGATGGATACCTGATATATGGAAAACGAATCCAGTTTGACGGCGATGCCGGGGGCCAGCCTGCCCAAAAGGATGC
>QIFF01000297.1 GCA_003230635.1 bacterium
ATGATTACCTGGAGGTTCAGCCGGGGATGAGCCGGGAGTCCACTTTATGGTTGCTGGGACAGGGGATTAAAATCATCGGGATTGACGCCTTTGGCTTTGACCGTTCTTGGAGCCGGATGCTCAACAGTTATCTGGAAAGGAGGGATAGTCGGGAGCTTTGGCCGGCTCACTTCGCCGGCCGGGAAAAGGAATACTGCCACATAGAGAAAATGGCTAATCTGGGTAAAATTCCCAAGCCTTACGGGTTTAAGGTAGCTTGTTTTCCGGTTAAAATTGCAGGGGCTGGAGCGGGTTGGGTGCGGCCGGTGGCTATTGTTTAGACCTTAAACTAAAAAAGGTGAGGGCAATAGTGAGGAAGTTACTGGTGTGGGGATTGATTACATCACTGGCTTGGCCGGCGCTAGCTTTTGCGGGTTCACCGGAGGGGCCTGGCCTGGGGGCGCGGGCGCTATCCATGGGGGGAGCCTTTATCGGCCTGGCTGATGACTGGACTGCCATGTATTGGAACCCGGCCGGCCTGGCGCAGCAAAAAACAGCCGGAGGTGGATTTACCGTTGATTTTCCCACCGCCCACACCAAGGATGGCGATTCAATGGCTAATCCAATCCTGGGCCAACAGAATAATGACCAAAAAGATACATTTAGGGTGCCGTCAGCAGCATATCCGGCGGAACCCGCCCAGTTCAATAAAACCAGATTTACCAATGATACCCTACTACCCGGACTTGGATTTTATTTTCCTCTCAAAGGCGTCGTAATCGGCGTATCTTCCTATCAACCCCTTGGTTACAGCTCCGATTGGGCGGATAACCTCAATTATACAACTGCTTTCGGTCCTGCTTCTATAGGCGCCCATTCTAAAACACTACTATCCGTAACCGTAGTAAACTTTTCTGTGGCTAAAGAAATCGTTCCTACCTTTTCCCTGGGGGCGGGGGTGAATTTCCTTAAAGGCAGCCTTGACCAATACTCACGCAAAAACAATGTCAATACTAATCCTACATTCTCTTACAGCATGGAAAAGGACCTGCAAACCCAGGGTCAAGCGGTAGAGGGAACGGCGGGATTTCTGTTTCAGCCAACGGAAGAATTCAGTATCGGGGGTGTCTATCGTACGGGCGCTCAGATGGATCTTGAAGGTAATCAAGATATAAACTGGAGCGGAAACCCTGCCTTAGATGTGCTGGATATAAATAGTGGTGTGCGAAAGGTAGTTAACTTCCCGGCCACCTATGGAATTGGGCTGGCCTTCAGGCCGACTTCTAACTGGGTCTTGACCGCTGATTGGCAGCGCACCGAATGGGACGAGATGCGCACGGAACTGTGGTATCAATCTGCCACCAATTTAAATACTAGTTCTAATGACGGCTGGCGTAATACCGACCGCTGGCGCCTTGGTACTGAATATAAACCCTTTGATGAGGGCTTGGCGTTGCGGGCCGGTTATTATTTAGACCCCTCTGCAATTCCCGATAAAGCACTAAGTTCCAACAATGTAGTAGAGGTTGACCGCGAGGCGGTAACCATGGGGGTGGGCTATGAATGGGAACATTGGCAACTTGATTTAACCTATTTATATACCTGGGGAAGTACCAACGTTTATGGGGTGGATTACGAAAAGACGGTCAACTCCATCCAGACAGCTATTTCGTACCGCTTTAATTGACAAGAGGGCAGTCAGGTGGTCCACATTGAAAATTCTTTAATTATCAATAAACCGCTGCCCGAAGTATTTCGGCTCTCCAGTGATTTTGAACGCTACCCCCAATTTTTGCCCTCGGTAAAAGAGGTGCAAATCCTGGAACGCAGCGGCGATAAGATGACTATCCAGCGTACTGGAGTGTCCAGTGGCGGTAAAGAGCTGGGTTGGAAATCAGAGGTGGAAACTAAAGAAAACGAGTGGATCCGCGCCCGGCAATTGGAAGGCCCTATCCCTGGAATGCTGGTGGAGTGGAAGTTTAGCGAGGTGCCGGAAGGAACTCAAGTGGTGATCAGCCATGATTTTAATTACCGTAAAATCCCCCTGATCGGCAATCTGATCGGCCGCACCATTGTGGCCAGGATCGTGGGGCGGATGGCGGACGACACCCTGGCGGCAATAAAAAAAGAAGCGGAGGGATAGAAAGTGGCTCATTATGAAGAATCGCTTATTGTTAAGGCGCCTCCCCAACGGGTTTATGAAGTTACCAAGGACGTAGCCGGGTTTATGACGAGGGTTCCAGGATTTAGTGTAACTGTGCTGGAAAAAAACGAACGCCAAGTGTTATTTAAAGTCGCTTCCCGTTATCTTTTAATAATTAAATCCGGTTGGCAAACCCTGGCCGATATAAGCAATCATCAGGAAATTCAGTTTAACAAACTCAAGGGTGTTTTTAGGGGCCTGCTGGCAAGTTGGCAATATACCCCTGTACCAGAAGGCACTAAGATAACCATCACCCACGATTTTGATTACCAAAAACCTGTCTTTTGGGCCAGGTGGCTCTTGCGTTCCAAGTCCTTTGAAAAGTGGCTTTATGGATACACCATACAACCTGTAGCTAGGGGTATTTTACAAGACATGAAAGCCCGGCTTGAAGAACAACAGGGTAACTAATGCATGCAGCAAGAATTTGCCGTTGCTTATCTGGCATTCCTGGTTTTATCTAGTGTTTACCGGGTTCGCAGACTGATTAAGTCATATCGGCGGCCGGTGGGTTGCCGGAGCACGGTTTATGCCCCAGCCACTTATACTATTGTCCTGGCTATCTATGTTAGTATAGCTTTGGCAGCCATTATGGAATACCTCATCCTGCGCAGTGAACAGATTAACCTTTGGGTAAGCCTGGGGGGAGTTATGATGTACGTGGCGGTAGTGCCTCTGCGGGCGCGGGCAATTAAAATTTTGGGGGAAAACATGAGCCCTGAGATAGAAATCAAAAAAGACCACCAGTTAGTCAAAAAAGGGCCTTATGGCTACCTGCGCCATCCCCTGGCTTTCTGTGTAATCATTGAGTTGGCCGGCTTCACCCTGGTTTCCAACTCCTACTATGCCTTGCTGGGGGTATCGGCAGTCTTTTTCCCCTTTATCCTGCTGCGGGTTTATCTGGAAGAACAGGCCCTGATTGAAAAATTCGGGAATGAGTACCTGGAGTATAAAAAAGAGGTTTTTGCTTTACTGCCGTTCAGGAAAAAGTAGGAGGTAATCAGCCGTCATGACCAGCAAGCCCAGGTTATTATTAATAAACCCCCTCAGAACAGAAAGGCCCGGGCTTGAAAAAGGTAAGTCCACCTCTTCCCCTCCGCTTGGTCTTGGCT
>QIFF01000338.1 GCA_003230635.1 bacterium
GAGACCTGCTGTATGTGCCCCGGGCGGGGTACTTTTATATTTATGGCGAGGTCGGCCGCCCGGGTTATTATCGGATAGAGCCGGGCCTGACTGTAATCAAGGCTGTCTCCATGGCCGGCGGCCCCACGGCGAGGGGAGAAACCAGGGGCATCAGGATTATAAGAAAAACTAAAGACGGGGAAACTACCCTCAAGGTAGCATTGAATAACCCAATCCAGCCGGGTGATGAGTTTTTTGCAGAGGGGGATATGTCCCAGGATATAAGGGTGAAGGACGGGGATGTTATTTTCCTCCCCCGAGCCGCATATTTCTATACCTATGGAGAGGTTAACCGTCCGGGTTCCTATAAGCTGGAACCTGGATTAACAGTCATCAAGGCCATATCTATTGCCGGCGGGGTTACCGACAAGGCCTCAACCGGAAAGATTGAGATTATAAGAAAAACGGGTGGCAAAGAGAGTACTATCAAAGTGGAAATGGATTCTCTTATCCAGGGAGAGGATGTAATTATCGTACCTGAGAGCTTTTTTTAGGAATTCCAAGATGACAAATAATCAAGAAAGGCCCCTAAAATATTACTGGCAGATCATAAAATCCAGGAAGTGGATTTTAATACTTACTTTCCTGGTTACGGTTATCTCCACCACGGCAGGTTCCCTTTTATGGACTCCTTCCTACGAGGCGACTGCCACCATCCTCCTGGATTACGCCAATCCCAACCCGCTGGATGTGCCGCTTGCCATGGGGGGAGGTGCTGCTTCCATGGAGTATATGATCACCGAAATGGGTGTGGTAACAAGCGAGGCAGTAGCCCTGCGAGTTATTGACGCCCTTAAAATGGCCCAGAATCCTTCAATAATAGAGGCTTATCAAAACTCAAGCCCGTCAAAGTGGGCAAGAAAATTTTTGGGGAAAAGGGGTAAGGATATTAAAAGGTGGCTGGTAGATTTTTTGAGTGGCTCTCTAACGGTTGCTCCTCAGGACAGCGGCAGGATCCTTGCCATTACCTTTGAATCTGCCGACCCTAATTTTTCCGCGGCCGTGGCCAATGCCTTTGCCTGGGCTTACAACACTTATCACCTGGAGTTGAAGATTTTCCCCCTGAAAGAAAGTGTGGATTGGATTTCCCGGAAAGTAGATGAACTGAGGCTGGATGTGGAAAAAAAAGAGAGGGGTTTAGAGGAGTATAAGACGGAAAAGGGAGTAGTTAATCCCCAAGACCGCTACGACATAGCCACTCAAAAACTAAACCGATTGAATGCTGACATGGTATCTGCGGAAACCATGTTTTATGAAACAGTTATTAAGATCAATTTACTTAAATCCCTGGCTGCAAAAGGCGGCAACTATGAAAGCCTGCCGGAGGTAATTGCTAATTCGCTTATTCAAAACCTGAAGGTCGATAAAATTAGATTGGAAAAACAGTTGTCCGATTTGTCCGGGCGGGTTGGCACCAATCACCCACAGTACCTAGGGTTGATGGCCGAACTTCAAACTGTGAAAGAAAAAATGTCGGCGGAGATTGACAATATTGTTACTGCCACGAAAACTGAATATGAATCCGCCAAAGAAAGGAGAGCTCAGCTCAAAACTGCCCTGGCAGAACAGAAGGAAATAGTTCTGGCAATAAACAGGGAAACCTTTGACCTGAATATGCTTAACCTGGAGGCTCAGACTACGCGCAGGATCTATGATGCCCTTCTTACCAAGTTCAGTGAAACCACCCTGAGAGGGGATATTAATCGTACCAATGTCATTATCATAGACAAGGCAACTCCTCCCTCCGAACCAGTTAGTCCCAAAATCTTTTTGAATATAGTCCTTTCAGTAGTAGTTGGCTTTTTCCTGGGTGTTGGGGTGGTGTTCTTCCTGGATTTTCTGGATAATACCATAAAGGGAGAGGAAGAGATTGAAGCCGATTTCGGTCTGGCTGTGCTGGGGGTAATCCCCAGGGGGGTGAGTTAGGGTGAAAGTCGGGGAGCAAGGCAAGAAAATGTTGCGGGAGGACTCTATAGGGGGAATCCTCCTCAATTTCCAGAAGATTAGCGAGACTGACATCGCTAGGATTATCAGCTTGCAGAAAGAGGAAGGGCTCTATTTCGGTGAAGCTGTGGTCAAACTGGGGTTGGCCAGCAAAGAAGATGTGGACTTGGCCATTGCTTATCAGTTTGCCCACCCTTATCTGAGTGAGGGCGAGAACACCATTTCAAAGGAAGTGATTGCAGCCTACACTCCCTTTGACCCCAGGGTTGAGGCGGTTAGAAGTGTTAGAACCGCCTTGCTGCTTTCCGGGGCTGGGTTGAGCCTGAAATCTGTCTGTGTGGCTGGTTGCCGAGAAGGAGACGGCAGGACTTTTCTGGCCACAAATTTGGCGGTCGTCTTTGCCCAACTGGGACACAAGACGCTGCTGATGGATTTTAATCTGAGAGATCCCAAAATACACAAACTGTTCCAGTTGAAAAATTCCTGCGGGGTAAGCACCCTGCTTATTAACAGATCAACCGTGGAAGAGGCGGTTCAGCCTACCCAGTTTGAGAAACTGAATGTCCTGCCAAGCGGTCCCCTGCCACCAAATCCGCTGGAATTGATTGCCCGTCCGGGGGCGCGTCAGCTGATGGAGGTACTTAAAAGTTCTTATGAAGTCATAATTGTAAACGCACCCTCCCTTGAGAGAGCGGCTGATGTTTGCTCCCTGGCCTCTTTTATGGATGGTGTTTTCATAGTGGCCTTACAGGGAAAAACCCGCAAGGACGAGCTTGCAAAAGCAAAAAGTGTCTTGGAGGGAGCAGGGGCGCGACTTCTAGGGGTAGTTCTTAATCAAAGATAGGAAGTGTGATCATGCTTTCCGCTTTGGGTGTCCTTATTCTTGCTATGTATATTCCCACCGTCTATAAGCTCTTTCAAATAAGATGGTGGCGGGAGGAATATAGTCATGCTCCCTTAATCTTCTTGATTTTCTTCTGGCTCTTATGGCAGGAAAGAAAGGTTTTCCAGGAGCCGTTGGACAAAAATGTTCATGCCCCGGCGTTAATCGTATTCCTGTTGGGGGTATTCCTCTACTGGCTTGGGGTTAAACAGCGAGCAATTGTTTTGGAAACCGCCTCCATTCCCTTTGTAATCATGGGGGCTTATTATTTTTTGCTGGGGAAAGCCGCCCTGAGATGGTTATTCCCGGCTGTCTATCTAGTCTTTATTATTCCGCCCCCAATGTTTTTGGTTGATATGATTACCTTCCCTTTAAAGAAGGTGGTTTCTATCTGGGCTGTATGGATTTTGGATTTAATGAAATACCCA
>QIFF01000040.1 GCA_003230635.1 bacterium
TATGCTCAAAATTTAATCCTCGGAATATCAGGCATATGCCTGCGGTTAAATTTTTCGCATGCCTTGATCTTGAACGAAAATTCTCATTTTTTAAAGCACCCTAAAGGAGAAGACCTTTTGCACAAAAGATTGCTTTCCATAATCTGCTTATCCGTGCTGATTGTTGCCTGCGGATGCCGGGACAAGAAAAGCCCCGCTGGCTCCAAAGCCAAACCCTCACCTTCCCAGACGGTGTTGGCAAGTATTGACGGGGAAAAGATTACTCTTCATGATTATCAGCAATCATTACAAGAACTTACCCTGGCTTATGCCCAGTTGCGGGGTACTCCCGAAGGGGAAAAAAGCTTAAATAAATTGCAGCGGGAGCTGTTGGAGGAGTTGATTGCCAAGCGCCTTATGCTGAGAGAGGCCCAACGGCTGCAGTTGGAAGTCAGCCCAGTGGAGCTTGAAAAGCAGACCCAAAAAATCGCCGCCGATTACGCAGAGGGTTCCTTTGAAAAAAACCTCCGTCAGGAGGGATTGACGCTGGCACAGTGGCGGCAAAATATGGGGAAAGAATTATTAGTCAAAAAGCTCATCGCCCAGGAAATAGAAGAACAGATTGAAATAAGCGATGAAGAAATCAGCAAGTATTTTCAAGAACATACGGATGAGTTCAAGCGCCCCGAACGAGTCAGGGTGCGCCAGATTGTACTGGAAAACGAGCTGAAAGCCAACAAGTTGTGGAAAAAATTACGCCGGGGGAGCGATTTTGCCAAGCTGGCCGAAGCTCACTCCCTCAGTCCTGACGGGGCCAAGGGGGGGGATTTGGGTTATTTCACCCACGGGCAGATGCCAGTCGAGTTTGAGGAGGTAGCCTTTAAGCTGAAGCGAAAAAGACACATCAGTAAAGTCTTCAGTACCAGTTATGGCTACCACATTTTCCAGTTGATTGACCGCCAGAGCGCCCGTCAAGCCAGCTTGGATGAGGTCAAGGGAGAAATCCGGGAAAAGCTGCACCAGCAGAAGGTGGAAACGGCCTTTCAGTCCTGGCTGTCCAGGCTGAAATCTCAGGCAAAAATAAAAATTAACCCCTACTTCCTCAAAAACAGCTGATGTTTATCAACAAATCTCAGGTCTTTCAGCTTATCTCAAAAGAAGCGGAGCAGTGGCCCCGCCCTACCCTCTTGTTGCTCTTGGCCTTCACAAGCTGCCTGCTCATAACCTTTGTCTCTCCCGGCCAGGCAGTCGTCATTGACCGGATTGTGGCCGTAATCAATGGCCAGATTACCACCCTAAGCGAGTTGCAGGAGTTGGAATACTCCCTGCGTACCGAAGGGAAGGAAAAGCTAGACAAGGATAACCCGGAGTTAACCAGCACCCTTCTGGATGAATTGATTGATAAAAAGCTGCAATTGCAGTTGGCCGCCAAAAAGAAAATAGGCGTCTCTGAACAGCAGCTTCATGAGGCCCTGGCAGATATTAAACGTCAAAATAACCTGACCACGGATGCGGAGTTTGAGCAAGCCCTGGCCCAGCAGGGTATAAGCCTGGAAAACTTTACCCGCCAGCTCAAGGAAAATATTCAAATTACCATTCTGGTCAGGCGAGAGGTGATGTCCCAGATTGAAATCAGCGAAGAGGAAGTCAAGAATTATTATCAAGAACACAAGGCTTACTTCAGCTACCTGGATGAGCTGCGGGCACAACATATCCTTTTGTACTTGGCGCCAGAGGCTGCCCCAGAGCAAATCCGTCTTAAAAAGGAATTGGCCGATGAGGTGTGGAAAAAGTTGCAGGCAGGGGCAGACTTTGTCCAGATGGCCAAGCAGTATTCAGATGATACTGCAGCAGAAAAGGGAGGAGATTTGGGCTATTTCCGCAAGGGAGAAATGATCCCTGTGCTTGAGGAGGCCGCCCTTGACCTAGAGGTGGGTGGCATCAGCCCCATTCTGCGAAGCAATTTCGGCTTTCATATTATAAAGCTTACCGAGCACCGGAAATACAATCCCGATAATAGCCCCCGGCTCAGAGAAGAAGTAGAAGAGGCCATCTACCACCAAAAGAGTGAGGGGAAGCTAAAGAAGTGGCTAAAACAATTGCGGCAACAAGCGAAGATAAAAATTATGCTTTAACAGCAAAATGTAGTGCAGTCTTTTAGGGCTGCCCCCCTCTTCTAGTAGGGCTAAAGCCCTGCACTACAAAAAACAGCGGTTACGAAGAAGTGAAGGGAAAATGCTTACCACCATCGGCCTGATTGAACTGAATAGTATTGCCCGCGGTATTCTGGTCAGCGATGCCATGCTCAAAAAAGCACCGGTGGAATTGATAGAAGCCACCCCACTCTGCCCCGGCAAGTATATTGTCCTGGTAGCCGGCGATGTAGCCTCGGTTGAGGATGCGGTAAACAGCGGTCTGCAAGTGGGCGGGGAAAAGGTTATTGACCAGTTGCTCCTGCCCCAGGTGCATGAACAGGTCATCCCGGCCATTCATGCCCTGACCGAGGTGGAAGAGCTAAACGCCCTGGGAGTGATTGAGACCTTCTCAGTGGCGGCGGCTATTCTGGCGGCTGATGCGGCGGCCAAAACAGCAGCCATTGATTTGATTGAGGTGCGCCTGGCCAAGGGGCTGGGCGGCAAAGCCTTTGTAACCCTCACCGGCGACATTGCTGATGTAGAAGCAGCAGTGGAAGCAGGCTGCAATCTGGCAGCCCAGGAGGGCCTGCTCCTGGATAAGGTGATTATCCCCGCTCCCCATCCCGACCTGACGGATAAGCTCCTCTAATAGCAGTGGTTTTTCCCGTTCACCTTCTAAAACTAGAGAAACAAGTATGAAGCGATTGATGAGGCTGTTCATTTTTCTTATTATGCTCGGCTTATGTTCCGCCGATGTTGGACTGGCACAGGAATTATCCGGGGATTTAATTATTTTCCACGCCGGTTCCCTGGCAATCCCCTTTCGTGAAATCTCCCAGGTGTTCAAGCAAAAGCACCCTCGGGTAAGAATTTTGGCTGAGGCGGCCGGCTCGCGCAACTGCGCCCGCAAAATCAGCGATCTGGGGCGGCGCTGCGATGTAATGGCTTCGGCGGATTATACTGTTATCGAGCAGCTACTAATTCCTAAACACGCCGACTGGAATTTGAGTTTTGCCACCAACGAAATGGCCATTATGTACCGAGCCGACAGCAAGTTCGCCGACAAAATCAACAGCGATAACTGGCCGGAAATTCTGCTGCGGCAAGGAGTTGAATACGGCCATGCCGACCCCAATGCCGACCCCTGCGGCTACCGCTCTCAGTTGGTCTG
>QIFF01000365.1 GCA_003230635.1 bacterium
CCGGTATCGTCGGCTTCGGCCAGGCCTGCAAATTGGCTCAGGAAGAGCTGCCCCGGCGCCAACCCCGCCTGGAAGCCCTAACCCAACGGCTTTATGAACAAATCCAGACAGAAATAACAGGGGTGCAGCTCAACGGCCATCCCCAACTGCGCCTGCCCGGCACCCTGAATTTGAGCTTTGCCCGGATAAGCGGGGAAGACCTGCTGCTCAATCTGGACTTAGAGGGAATCGCCGTCTCCACCGGGGCCGCCTGTAAGGCCGGCGCCCACCAGCCCTCCTATATCCTGCAAGCAATGGGAGTAGCTGAAGATATGCTCCAGGGAACAATTCGCATCAGCCTGGGCAAAGACAATACACAAGAAGAGTTGCAACACTTTTTAAGTGTCCTAAAATCCATTGTCAAGCGCCTGCGCGCCGGTATGTCTTGCCGATAAGGGGACTGTTGCCAAAGTGCAGGAGCGCCTTCTAGGCGCGATATGCCTTGACAAAAAACCGTAGGAGTGGCCTTCCTAGCCACGAATTCGCGGCAAGATGCCGCTCCTACAACCTAAAACTGCGAGAATTGCCTTTTGGCAACAGTCCCCTGTTATCCAGTCAAAAAATGTTGTTGCCAGTAAGAGTAATTCTTCCCCCAGACAATCTTACCTAGAGTAACCGCCTGCTGCGCTCCGGTGGCCGCAGGCAGATTGCCGGAACGGCCGCAAATAGTCTCATAGGCCAGCAGGGCAAAACCCATCGCTTCCAGGGCATCCCCACAAACCCCGTAGTCGTCCACCGGAACGATGGGAATATCCAATCCCCCCTGCAGGAAAAACATCACCGCCAAATTGTGCCGCCCGCCGCCGCATACCAAAACCTTTTTTACCGCCGCCCGGGGGAAGATAAAATCCCTATAGGCCTGTAGAATGGTCTGGGCGCTGAAAGCGGTAGCGCTGTGCAGGACATCTTCTGCGGATAGCTTATATTTTTTGCCCTGCTTAATAATTTGTTTTAGCAGGGGGTTTCCAAACTCTTCGCGCCCGCAGGTTTTGGGAGGCGCTTTGCCCAAATAGGGATGTTGTAAAAGCTCATCCAGCAGGGGTTGGCAGAGTTTGCCCTTGGCTGCCTGAATTCCATTATGGTCATAGCTTTGCCTGCCCCGGCTGTAATATTGCATCAGCCCATCCAGCAGCATATTGCCCGGGCCGGTGTCAAAGGCTATGACATCCTTTAACTTGCCCTGGGCGGGAATGTAGGTCAAATTGCTGATTCCCCCGATGTTTTGCACGATCAGATTTTCCTGGCCCTGGAAGAGGCGATAATGCAGAAGCGGCAGCAGGGGTGCACCCTGGCCGCCGGCAGCCAGGTCGGCCGGGCGAAAATCAGCCACCGTGGTGATTCCCGTGCGCTGGGCAATCACCGCCGCTTCTCCCAGTTGCAGGGTGCAGCGTAACTGATAGCCCAATTGCTCTACTGGACTGGGCAGGTGCTGAATGGTTTGGCCGTGGGAGCCGATTAGCTGGATGTGGTTGGGCTTGAGTTTGGCTTTGGCGATCAGTTTGAGAGCGGCCTGGGCGAAAAGCTCTCCCAGCAGGACATTGAGACGGCAGATTTCTTCTGTACTGCCGCCGCCCGGGGCCGATACCGCCAAAAGCTGCCGCCCTAAGGGGGCTGGATAGGGATAGGTTTCAAACTTAAGCAATTGGAGTGACCGGCCTTCAACTTCTATCAATGCCGCATCAATCCCATCCAGGGATGTGCCCGAGATTAAGCCAATCACCAGATGGGACATAGTCTTCTACCCTAGCCTGCCAGCCGCCTGGAGGCGGGAGATTACCCTTTCCTTGCCCAGGGCCTCCATGGTTTCAAAAATCCCCGGGCTGACCTTACTGTTGGTGAGGGCAACCCGCAGGGGCTGGGCAATCTGCCCTAACTTCAGGCCATATTCCTGCATAATTCGCTGGGCAGTCTCTTCCAGGCTGGCCTGAGTAAACTCGGAATCGGCCTCTATCTCCAGGACAAAGATTTTAAATACCTTAACGCTGTCGGGGGTAAAAAATTTGGCGCTTAATTTGGGGTCATAGTCCAATTCACCCTCAATGAAATAAAAACGCCCCATCTCCAGCATCTCCAGCAGGGTCTTGCCGCGTGTTTGCAGGGTGGTCACCACTTTAGCCAGCCAATCCAGGTCATCCACGAAATAATCCTCTGCCTCTAAATAGGGGAGTAAAAGCAAGGCCAGTTCCCTGGCCGGGGTTTGCTGAATGTAGTGGGCATTCAACCAGAGCAGCTTCTCGGGGTTGAAGACCCCGGCCGCCTTGCCCACGTTTTCCAAAGAGAATTTTTTGATTAACTTCTCCCGGCTGAAGATTTCCTCATCCCCGCAGCTCCAGCCCAGGCGCGCCAGGTAGTTGACCAGGGCATGGGGCAAATACCCCTGATCGCGGTAAGCGGTAACCGAGGTAGCCCCGTGCCGCTTGCTTAGGCGGGCACGATCCTGCCCCAAAATCAACGGCAGGTGGGCAAATTGGGGCAGGGGATAGCCCAGGGCCTGGTAAAGCAAAATCTGGCGCGGGGTGTTGTTCAGGTGATCATCGCCGCGGATAATATGGGTAATTTTCATCAAAGCGTCATCTACCACCACCACAAAGTTATAGGTGGGAGTGCCGTCCGAGCGACAGACAATCAAATCATCCAGCTCGGCGTTGGCGAAAACCACCCGCCCCTTCACCAGGTCATTTACTACCGTTTCCCCTTCCTGGGGACACCTGAAACGCACCACCGAGGGCTTGTCCGGGTAAACCTTATTTAACTCCCGGCATTTGCCGTTATATTTGGGCTTTCTCCCCTCTTTACGAGCCTGGGCGCGCTGGGCTTCCAACTCTTCGGAAGTGCAATAGCAATGATAGGCCTGGCCGCTGTCCAGCAGGCGCTGAACCTGCTCTTGATAAAGCTCAAGGCGCTCAGTTTGCAAATAAGGCCCCTCGTCCCAGTCCAGACCCAGCCAGGCCAGCCCCTCCAATATGGCCTCAATCGCCTCCGGCGTGCTGCGAACTTTATCCGTATCCTCAATCCGCAGAATAAACTTCCCCTTATGCTGGCGGGCATAAAGCCAGCTAAATAAGGCCGTCCGCGCGCCCCCGATATGTAAAAACCCCGTCGGACTGGGGGCAAATCTTGTTCTTACTTCAGTCATGGTTGGTTTTCTCTCACTTTCTTATTTAATTTCTCCATATTTCCTCATGAAGAGATTTACTCCTTCTAACATTATAGATATTCGGTTCTTATCACTTACCTCTTC
>QIFF01000303.1 GCA_003230635.1 bacterium
CCTCCGCCCTTCCCACCCCCACCGGTTCCACCTCCCCCATTTCCACCACCGCCGGGTGCGCCTGTTCCTGTACCGGTTCCACCGGGGCCGCCAGTACCGCCGCCACCACCACCAAAACCCGAGGAGAGAAAGAAGAAAGCATCTTCGTAACCTCTCCCGGGAAATTGGTCTGGCTTATTTTTGCTGCTTCTTACGAAATTCCTGGTAGTAGCGGGTGGCTTTTTCAAAAAGGGCGGGATTATTCTCTTTGACTTCACGCAGCAACTCGGCCTCAAAAAGGCGATCCGGGCTGCCCTGTTCCAGGTACATGCGCTTAAATAACAGGCGCACTTCCCATTCATTTAGAGGGATGCTGTCCAGAAGCGCTTCCATATCGCTCTTGCGCTGGGTTTCTTTCTGCGCCAGCTCACGCAGGCTGTCATATCTCTCAGGCCCCAGGCACTCACGGGCTGCCGGACACCAATTGGCACAGCTAAAATTATTACGGGGATTAAAAATCAGCTTGCCGCAGCCCTGGCAGCGCTGCCGGCTGTCATCCTTAAAAAACTCCACCGGCCGGCCGCACTGAGGGCAAGGCACATCAAAGATATCCTCCGCCCCCCAGAAGCGCAAATTTTGTCCCGGACATTTACTCATATCAGGTTACTCCTTCGGTTTAAAACGAGTATACCAGCAAGCTAAGCGATGTCAATCCAAAGTTAATGCGCTATTGACAACCTGCCCTGTTTAAGGCTATTATAGCGCAACTGTTTTAGCTGATGAACTCGTATAAGGAGAAGATGGATGAAAACAGCAACCGAGGTGCGCTGGCACGGCCGCGGCGGGCAGGGGACGGTTACCGGGGCCAAGGTGTTCGCCGAGACGGCCCTGAGCGGCGGCAAATACGTGCAGGCTTTTCCCGAATACGGCCCGGAAAGAATGGGCGCTCCCCTGCGGGCCTATAACCGCATCAGCTCCCAGCCCATTCGCATCCACTGCCAGGTGACCAATCCGGATATGGTGGTAGTGGCTGACGCTACCCTCCTACAGAGCGCTAATGTGTTGGAGGGGACCAATGAAGAGCTGATCCTGCTGGTGAACACCCCGGAAAGTTCCCAGACAGTTAGAGAACAGTTGGGCTTGAGCGGCGGGAAGATCTATACGGTTAACGCTAACAAAATCGCCCTGGACACCATTGGTCGCCCTATGCCCAACACCCCCATGCTGGGGGCGATGGCCAAGGTATCCGGCTTGATTACCCTGGATAATCTGCTTGAGGATATTGAGAAGAATTTTAGTAAAAAATTTAGTGAAAAGGTGGTTAAGGCCAACCTGGAGGCAGTGCAGCGGGCTTATGAGGAGGTTGAGGGGAAATGAGCGATAAGTTAAAGGGTTGGAAGGAAATACCGATCGGGGGAATGATTATAGACGCAGGAAACGCTGCCCAATACAATACCGGGAGCTGGCGCAGCTTATGCCCCATTCGCGATGCGGAAAAATGCACCAACTGCCTCTTGTGCTGGATTTACTGCCCGGATGCGGCCATCAAGGTCAAGGACGGCAAAATCACCAAGATTGATTTAAAGCACTGCAAGGGCTGCGGCATTTGCGCCAAGGCCTGCCCCCCCAAGGTTCAGGCGATTAAGATGGTGGAAGAGGGGGAGTGTGGGGCGTAAGGAGAAAGAAAATGTTGAGCTTCAGGAAGCTGGAGGGAGAAATCCGATGGAACAGGCAACATTAAATAGGATCGTCCATCTTTTAGAAACTTTCCCGGAAAGAAAAATACCTTCCTTGATGGACTACATAAATTACTTGAGGGATCAGGAAGAGGGCTTTAGCGCCGAGGAAACCGCACTTATCAGGGCTGCCCAGCAGGAGGCGCTGCAAGGAGCAGGGGTAAATTGGCGGGAGATTAAAAGAGCAGATGTATAGGGTTATTCTCCAGAGGCAGCCGGAGAGTTATTACCGGCGGGCCAGCCGTAATGCAACTGCGAGGCTAGGGAAATGTTTTGAGTCTCTGGAACAAAACCCTTTCAAAAAGGGAAACAAAGCCTTAAAAGGCGAATTTAAAGGACTACGCAGACTGAGGGTAGGTAATGTAAGGATGGTCTATTCAGTAGATAAGGCTGAAATGATAGTACATATTCTAGCTGTTTTACCTAGAGGGGATGTGTACTGATGGTGACCAAGCTAAAAGGGTTATGGTGATGCGGGTAAAGCACCGGCGTGAGGTTTATAGGTAAGTTTGGGCTAGCTCTCTTTTTGCCTAAGAAAGGAATTCAAATTGTCGTTGAAAGTATTGTTAATTTCTCCCAAAAACAGTAATCCGCAGGCGCTTTTTTGGAGTGTTGCTCACTCTTTAAAAGCAGCGAGTGAAAAGGCCGGCAGACCAATTAAGGCTGCATCATACTTTCTTGCCCTGCCCCTTATAGCTTCTTTCATTAGGGAAGTTAAAGCAGATGCCGATATTCAAATAATTGATGAAAATGTCAATGAAATTGAATCCTTTAAAATCAGCGCCGACTTGGTCTGTATAACAGCTAATACCATACAGGTAGAAAGAGCCTTTCATCTGGCAAAAGCGATTAAAGAAACAAATCAACAGGTTAAAGTGATAATTGGCGGGGCGCACTTTGGGAATACCAGGAATGAGGAAACCATTGAGGAAGCTTTAAATTATGTTGATTCGGTGGTGATCGGGGAGTCCGATAATCTGTGGGGAGAAATTTTAGAGGATTTAGAGAATAAGACGCTGAAAGAGACCTATTTTTGCGGCCGCAATTTTCCTCAATTAGATGCCTTGGTATTGCCCAGCTTTGATCTGCTGGCCTTGGGATCGTACCTTGCCAGGAATCTGGAGGCAAGCCGCGGCTGCAATAAGCGCTGTTCATTCTGCAACGTAACTACCAAATTGAGATTTAAAAACCCGGATCATGTGGTTGCCGAAATAAGACATTTACGGGAAATTGAGCATAAAAAAGGGGCAGAACACAGGTCTATCTTCTTCACAGACAATCTCTTAAATCCCATTAAGCAGTTGGATACATCCATATGCCTGATGGAAAAACTTATTCACTATAAAGAAGAAAAATTTCTGGGGGATGAATTAAGCTGGTTTGGGCAAGTAAATTCTGAAATTGGGATGAAAGAATTTGATGAACTCCTGACCCTGATGGCCAGGGCTGGAGCCAAGCGGCTTTTTATTGGCTTTGAAGGCTTTTACTATCAAAAGGAAAAAGAGAAGATAACACCCGGGCAAAGAAAAAAAAGCTTTTCCGATACCATAAAAAAGGTGCGCA
>QIFF01000006.1 GCA_003230635.1 bacterium
GGGTGATTTACGGGGGGCTGCTTTTCAAGGAAGAGAATATTCGGGAGCGCTTACTGGGCAGCGTATTGATGCTGGCGGGGGTGATTCTAATTATAATATGATTATGGGGATGTACTTTGCCGCCCTATTTCTTCTGCCACTTACAATACTTCTTCCAGGTATGAAACCAAATTTTAGCGGTGGACTCAACGGCGTCAGTGAGGACAATCAGGCTCAGTTGGTCAATATCCATCGTATCTCTCCATTTTCTGCCGTTCCATTTAGCGCCGCTGGGCCAGAAAGAGTAAGCCATCAGGTAAGAGTACTGGCAAACGGCAAACATATAGTCATAGACCTTGTTATTGCCCGGCCCTAATGAGCTGACATATTCAGTTCTTCCATCCAGTATGCCCTCCACCCTTCCCAGGATTGATTGGGCGTATTCTGCTTCGGCTGCGGGGGACAGGTATAGATGCCCGTCTTTATCAAAAAGAAATTCCTTGTGCCCGCTGATTTTCAGGTAGTATTTCTTGACATCATCTTCCCATTCCCCCTCCATTGCCGAGTGCAACTTATCAAGCGGCCTGCCGTCGCAGTGCAAGGGCATGTGGGCATCACAGATGTAGTGGGAAAGCATGAACAATTGCAGGGCAATCTGGTTGGAAGTAGGGACAATTGCTTCGCCCCTCTCCGCCCGCTGCTGGACCTTGAAGCTGTCAATGACCGTATGGCAAAAGGCCTCACAGCGATCGGGCAGGGTGCCTCTTTTGTCTTTGAGATAGGGTTTGCCGTACTGAGGATATAATTTTCTCGGGCCGCATAATTTCCCGTTTAACTTTCGCTTATAGCAGAACAGGTTGGTAGGCAGTTTCTTGAATTTACTGGTTTGAGCATCCGGGGAAGGATCAAATTTCAAAATGTGGCCGCTGGAATTGTCCTTGATCAGGGAATCCGGGTACCAGGCCCCCTGGGTAATCCCGTCATTATGGCTTTTCAGCCATTTGACCAAGTTATCCCGCCGCTGCTGGTCTTTCTTGGACTTGAGCTTATAATTCTCAATCTTTTTTACCGCTGTCAAAGCCAGCCAGGCATGGGTATATTGCTTCATTTTAGCCCCCCCTTTTTACCGGATAACTAAAAGATAAATTTTGGTTGTCTCTCCAGACTGCTGGCTGCCCAGTTATGTTAGCATAGTCTTATGGATAAAGCAAAAGCCGGTTGTATTGACATCAAGCTAATACTTTGCTAGATTAGCCTAAGGATGTTGGGTTGTGGTGCAGACTGACTTTCATGGGGTAGCTTCTTACCCCGCATTATTGACAAATAATACGGGGCGACCGTGGTCGGGGGATTATTCATTCATGAATAATCCCACTTGAAACAATGGGGGGAGTGAGGAGTAACAAGGGATGGAAGAAATTAGCTATGCAACCAATCTGTTGAGCATGCTGGGGGAGTGGGAGAATATTGAGGCCCTGCTACAGAGTTCCATAGGGGGACAGTTGCGGTTGTTGGACGCTGAAGGCGGAATTTTGGCCGGGAGCCAAACCCTGCCCCCATTTTGCGCCCTGGTGCGCAGCTCTGAACTGGGAATTAGCCGCTGCCGCAAGAGCTACGCCGATATTTACTCCCAGGAAAAGTGTCTTCAGGAAAAAATGGGGGTCTTCCGCTGCCATGCGGGTTTGAGTAATTTCTTCTTTCCTATAGCCTATGAAAACAGAGCGTTAGGAGCTATTGCCGGGGGTGCTGTCTTCGGGGACGAGAGCCGCATGTCCCAGGCGAGTGAATTGCTGCGCGAGCTGCAACTGGATGGGAAAGAAAGCACAGCAAAATTGAAACAGGTGGCACATGTCCCTGAGGGGGAACTGAGGGGTGTAGCGCGCATTATGCGGGATGTAACCGGCCCCTTTATAGCAAATCTCTTGCAGCACGAACACCTGGCGCAGTTGGAAAAGCAGATGCGCTCTCAAATCTATCAGGGGTCTGATATTTTTGTTCTTGATGAAGTCACAGGGGTCTTTAATCCCCACTATCTGACAAATCGCTTGGATAAGGAGATTTCCCGCGCCCGCCGTTATCAAGAAACCCTGAGCCTGCTGGTGTTGGATATAGAGAATTTGCCTGATATTAACCGGGAATACGGCCATGAGATGGGAGATGTGGTTTTGAGGGAGATCGCCGGGATTTTGCAGCACCACGCCAGAGAGAGCGAAACGGTAGCCCGCTTGAGCGGTACCGGCTTTGGGGTGATTTTTCCCCGCACCACTCAGAAAGAAGCAGAAAAACCCCTCCTGCGCTTAAGGAAGATTATTGCCAAACACCCTTATCAGCTCGGCAAGGATAGCCTGCCCATTGCACCACTGGTAAAGATGGGGGTGGCGGAATACAGTCCCCAGATTCAGGGGGGAGAAGAGTTGTTGGCGAGGGCCAGGACTAATTTGAGCTAGAGATTGACGCCCTTACTGGAATAGGGGCTTTAGCCCCGTGAAAAACCACGGGCGTAAACGCCCTACTCCATGAAACAAGAGGAACAATGACTAAAAAAGCAATTGCCTTGCTCTCCGGCGGCTTGGACAGCACCTTGGCGGTAAAGCTGATTATGGAGCAAGGCTTTGAAGTAATAGCGGTTAACATGGTTACCCCCTTTTGCAACTGCAACAGCAAGAACCGTTGTGAGTCCAAACATGTAGCCGATCAGTTCGGCATAAAGCTTAAGATGTTTGGCGGGGGGGCAGAATATTTACAAATAGTCCGCCAGCCCAAATACGGTTATGGCAAGAACATGAATCCCTGCCTGGACTGCCGGATTCTTCTCTTTAGTAAGGCCCGTCAGTATATGCAGGAGGTGGGAGCGGCCTTTGTCTTTAGCGGTGAGGTTCTGGGGCAGCGCCCCATGTCGCAGCACAGGCAGGCCATGCACTTGATTGAAAAAGAAGCGGGCTTGACGGGACACCTGCTGCGCCCCTTGTCGGCCAAGCTGCTGGATCCCACCATTCCTGAACAGGAGGGGCTGATAGAACGGGAGAAGTTGCTGGCCATGCAAGGGCGTACCCGCAAACCACAGATGGCCCTGGCCCAGGAATTGGGGGTAAATGACTACCCCTGTCCGGCGGGCGGGTGTCTGCTGACTGATGCCTGCTTTGCCGCCAAGCTCAGGGATTTGTTTGCCCACAACCCACAGGTAAGCGAGAAAGACATGCACCTGCTCAAAATCGGCCGCCATTTCCGCCTCAACCCCCAGGCCAAACTGGTAGTGGGGCGCAACGAGGAGGAAAATAAGCGCTTGCTGGCC
>QIFF01000125.1 GCA_003230635.1 bacterium
CGGAGGCTTAGGCTTCATCGGCAGCCACCTTGTCAAAGCCCTCTTATCCTTAAATAAGGAAGTTATCATATTAGATAACCTTTCCACCGGCTTAAACAAGGCAATCCCGCCGGGGGCAAGCCTGGCACAAGCTGATGTGCGGGATATTGGACAAGTTCTGGAGGCAGCCAAGGGGGCAGAATTAATTTTTCATGTAGCTGCCAATGCCAATGGCAGCCTTTCCGTTAATAACCCCCGATTTGATTTCGAGATAAACGCCCTGGGAACCCTTAACATGTTAGAGGCTGCTCTTAGGGCTGGGGCAAAAAGATTCGTCTATGTTTCCTCAGCCTCGGTTTACGGCAAACCTCGGCGATTTCCCATCGATGAGCAGCACCCAACGAGGCCGTTTGTGCCCTATGGAGCATCCAAGCTGTCAGGGGAGTTGTGCTGCCTCTCGTTGTTTGAGGCCCGCGGTTTACCGGTGGTTATAGCAAGGCCGTTTTGCGTTTATGGCCCTGGAGAGAATCCAAAACTAGCTTTGGTTGAGGTCTCCCGATACCTTCGTTGGCATCTCAACCGGAGATCAATTCAAATTATCGGCGACATGGAGCGAAAAACAAGAGATTTCGTGCATATTAGTGATGCTGTCCAGGGTTTGCTCTTGATTGCGGAAAAAGCTGATGCGGGTGAGATTTTTAACCTGGGGTCCGGCAGGGAAACATCCATGCGGGAACTGGCAGCGGTCATCAGTTCTGTTACTGGCCGAAAGGCTGCCGTTAATAAGCTCTCCGACATCTTAGATGACACCTATCGCCTTGTGGCTGACATTGCGAAAATCAGCTCCCTTGGGTATGTTCCAAGAATGTCCTTGCTTGAGGGAGTGAAGCAGTTGGCTGGAGAGTTGGGAGAAAACCCGGAGCTGCCAAGCGGGGTAACCATCTTCAAGAAAGGCCAAAGGGCTGAAGAATGAACCATCAGCAATTCAAGCAGCATTTGGTCAAGGATTCCCCGGCGCCGCTTTATCTCATTCACGGGGAAGAAAGCTATCTGGTTAACAAAGCCCTTGGTCTCCTGAAGGCTAAGGTTGTCGGCGAGCAAGGGGCGGATTTAACCCTAATTCCCTTTAACGGGGAGGAAAGCACGGCCCGGGAAATTATGAATGCGGCCGACAGTATGCCCCTGCTGGGGGGGCAAAAGCTGGTGCTGGTCAAGAATGCTCAGGCCCTGAAGGCCAGGGAGCAGGAGCTTCTGCTGGAATACTTTTCCCGCCCGGCTTCTTTCAATGTCCTGGTGTTTGTGGTGGAGGGTAAAATAGACCAGCGCAAGAAGTTTTTTAGCGCCCTTAAAAAACAGGGGCAGGTGGTGGACTGCCCCCACCCCAAGTACAGAGACTGCCTGGACTGGCTCAAGCAACAGGCCAAGGACTGCGGCTGTGGGCTTGCCCATGAGGCGGCCGAGCACCTGCTGGAAGTCAGCGGCAGGGACTTGCAGCTTCTGGATAATGAATTGAACAAGGTAATTACCTTTGTGGGAGAAAAAAGGCGCATTGGCCTGCCAGACGTGGAGGCGGTCCTGGGGCGCCGCCCCAGCTATTCCATGTTTCAACTGACCGACGCCATTCGGCAAAAGAAATTAAAAACCGCCTTGCGCATTCTAACCCAACTGCTTAGCGAGGGGCACCACCCCTTGCTAATCCTAGCCATGCTGGCCAGCCAGCTAAGAAAAATCGCCCAGGCTAAGGAGTTGTTGTCCAAAGGAATATCGGCCAACCAAATCGGGCAGCAGATCCGCATTCTGCCCTTCCTGCGGGAGGATTTCGTGCAACAGGCCGGCAGCTTCAGCCTGGAGCAAATCCGGCGGGCTTTGAGCAGCTTATTAGCCACTGACCTTAAATTGAAAAGCAGCTCCCAGCCGCCCCGGATTCTGCTGGAAGCCTTGTTAATTGAACTATGCCCCCGCTAAGCCAGGATTTTTCCCTTCCCACTCAATTGCTGGGCAAGAAAGTTTATTACTTTGAACGGCTTGCCTCCACCAATACCACTGCTCTCCAGTTAGCGGAAGGGGGTGCCGTTGAGGGTACTCTCGTCCTGGCCGACAGTCAAAGCGCGGGGCGCGGGCAGGGTTACCATCCGTGGCATTCCCCCCCGGGGGCGGGCCTGTACCTTTCCCTGATTCTACGGCCACAGTTAACGCTGGCCTCCATCTGCCCGCTTACCCTTAGCGTGGGAATAGCAGCAGCCCAGGTCTTAGACAAGCTCAGTGGGATTGAGGTGCAGCTAAAATGGCCCAACGATCTCATCTTGAGGGACAAAAAGGTGGGCGGCATCCTGTTGGAAGCCGTCAGCTGGGAGGAACAAGTCAAACACCTGGTAATCGGCATCGGGATTAATATCAAGCAAGGCGCCCGGGAATTTCCTCCCGAGTTGCAAGGGCGGGCGACCTCTTTGCAGGCTGAAACCGGAATGATATTTGAGCGTTCAAAGGTACTTGAGCAACTCCTGATAAACCTGGAAAAAATTTATTTTCTCTTTCTGTGCCAGGGGCTGAAGCCGCTCATTCCCCAGTTTAACCAACTGGACTATTTAAACGGGGAAGAGGTACGGGTAAATACTCCCAGCGGTTTTTTGCAAGGAGAAACAGCGGGAATAGATGAAACGGGGGCTCTATTACTGCGCCTGCCGGAGGCAAATAAGCTAAAAAGAATAATTTCCGGATCTGTGCAACTAATAAAAGGGTGCCCTTAAGGGGAGAATAACTTGTTGCTGGCAATTGATTTGGGTAATACCAATATCGTAATTGGCGTTTTTGGGGGGAAGGAACTACTCTATCACTGGCGTTTGTCTACCCAACAGTGGGAAACCGCAGACGAATTCGGCATTAGCATTAAAAATCTGCTGGCTACAGAAGGAATTACACCTGGACAAATCCGCAAAATCATCATGGCTTCGGTTGTCCCCCCTCTGGAGGAAGTTTTATTGGAAATGTCCCGCCGGCACTTCAATCTGGAACCCTTGCTCGCCAGCAGCGAGTTAATCGGTATGCCCATCCTTTACCACAACCCGCAAGAGGTGGGAGCGGATAGATTAGTCAATGCCCTGGCGGGTTACCAATTATATGGCGGGCCGCTGGTTATTGTGGACTTCGGCACCGCCACCACCTTTTGCCTGATCTCCGCCCGGGGGGAATACCTGGGCGGCTGCATTGCTCCGGGAATCAAGCTCTCCGCCAAGGTGCTTCATCAATACACCGCCAAGCTGCCGCAGGTGGAGATTGTCAAACCAAGCCAGGTACCACGGTGGGCAGTATTCAATCCGGCCTGTTCTATGGCTACGCCGCCCTGGTGGATGGAATTGTGGAGCGGATTCAAACTGAATTAGGGAAAAAAACAGGGGTAATTGCCACCGGCGGCTTGGCCCAGCTCATCAGCCCTGAAACCAGGAGTATCCAGGAAATCAACCCCTGGCTGACCTTGGAGGGCCTGCGCCTGATTGCCGACACGGCTTCGTAAAAAGTCTGAAACCGGACGGCAAAGTAAAAAGCTCCAGGCTTGTGCTGATGAAAATCAGTATGCAAGGCGCGCAAATCTTAAAGGTTTGAGGCGTACTTGCAGGTACGCCGTAGGGTGGATCAAGCGGAGCGGATCCACCAATACTTTGATGGTGGATTCGTCGCTACGCTCCTTAATCCACCCTACTTTTTACGAAGCCGTCACGAATCGCAGACAATAGTTTTGTTCCTGCCGCTACTTTTTGCTTTGTAGAGGGATTCATCGGCCTTTCTTATCAAAACATCTAACTCTGCTTTTACATCTACTGCAACCAGACCCCTTGAAACCCCAATGCTGACCGTTGCCGGCAGGTCTTCCTTAGTGCCTGTTTCCACCTGGTTACATATTTTTTCAGCGATTTTCGGCAGGGCCCTCCAGTC
>QIFF01000049.1 GCA_003230635.1 bacterium
AAAGGCTCTCTTGCAGGAACATAAGCTCTCCTTGACCGGGTTAATAGACCCCAAGACCGCCAGAAAGCTGGGGCAAATTGCCGGGGTGGAAGCCCTTCTTACCGGCACAATCACCGCTTTTGGGGACAGCGTAAGGGTTTCCATTAAGATTTTAGACCCAACCACAGCAAAGGTGATTGGTGCCGCCAGAGGCAATATTGCCAAGACAAAGGCCATTGAGGAACTTCTTGCCAGGGGGATAGTGTCAGGCCAGCCCTTCGGGCAGGCTGTTGCTACCAGCTATGTTCCTTCTGCTGGCAGTTCAAAATCCAAGAAGGTTGGGAGGGATCTAACTGTAACTGTGAAAAAAATAAAGATCTCAAAAGGCCAGGTGATGGTAGCTTTGGACTTTCTCAACCAGTCAGATAAAAAACTTAAAACAGCAAGGAGGGACCCTTACCCAAGTTTGACAGATGAAAAAGGTAATGTTTTTAAATATAAAGAGGGACTGGACTATGAACGTGATTATAACTTACCAAACGCAGGATATGGTTTAACCTTAAACCCGAAGTTGAACAATGATGTGATGTTGAAGTTTAGTTACAATGAGAGGGAAATTAACTACAACGACATAGGGTCTGAGTTTACATTTCACTTAAATTTTCTGCTTTATACTTCTAAAGACAAATCACTATCAAAACATCAGGTATCATTTATGGGCATAAAGGCTCACCGCCCAAGGTAAATCCGGGCAGTTGTAGCTGCCCCATTCATGGGGCGCCCCCTCTCCCCAGTGGGGAGAGGGATGGGGTGAGGGGGGCCTGATAAATCAGGCAACTACTTTTTCGGCTTGAGACAAGCCAAAAGACCAGACAAGAAAGTTGTCATTGCGAGCGGAACAAAGTGGAGCGAAGCAATCTCTTATTAGTAGAACCTGAGATTGCTTCGGCTGCGCCTCGCAATGACATAGAGGAGAAGTAATAATGCCCACTAGTACTTCAGCCTACCAGGAACGGCTTATTCAAGAGTTAAAGGATACACCGGAGGAGTATCTTCCCAATCTCCTTCAGATTGTCCGTTTGTTCCGGGAGAGTATAGCCTTAAAACCTGCTGAGGCAAGCCTCAGGCAGGGTTGGAAGGAAGCCCAGGCGGGTCAAACGAGACCTGTGAAAGAGTTGTGGAAGGGGATTGATGCCAATTAAGCCCGCAATGCAGATTCAGGTTGAGTTTACACCTGAATTCAAGCGTAATTTGCGTGCCTTGGCTAAGAAGTATCGGCATATCCGCTCAGATGTTGAGCCAGTTGTTGAGCAACTCCAGGCAGGAAAAATCGTAGGGGATCAGGTTACTGGTCTGCGGTGCTCAATTTTTAAAGTAAGAGTTCGGAATAGTGATATTCTAAAGGGCAAACGTTCTGGCTATCGTTTGATTTATCAGTTGAAGACGCCCAGGAAGATTGTTTTAGTAACAATTTATTCCAAGTTGGATCAATCGGATATATCCGCCAAGCAAATAAGAAGTATTATTGGCACAAGCAAAAAAGGGTCAATCTAAGGAGGCTGAATGCGCCACACGATTTCAGTATTAGTAGAAAATAAATTTGGGGTTCTGGCCCGCATTGCCGGTTTGTTCAGCGGGCGCGGCTTTAATATTGATAGTTTGTCGGTGGGGGAGACTACCGATCCTACGGTGTCCCGCATGACCATTGTGGTCAAGGGGGATGACCGCATTCTGGAACAGGTAATCAAGCAACTGCGCAAGTTGATTGATGTGATTAAGGTGGTTGACCTTACCAAGGATGAGTATGTCGGCCGGGAGATGCTTTTGATTAAAGTTGAGGCCAAAAGCAAAACGCGGGCGGAAATTATGGCTATTACCAATATATTTCGCGGCAAGATTGTTGATGTCAGCCATGAGACTTATACCATTGAGCTGACCGGGGATGAGAATAAAATCGAGGCAATCATCAACCTGTTGGAACCCTTTGGAATAAAAGAAATCGTTCGCACCGGCAAAGCGGCTCTCGGACGAGGGGCAAAGAGCGTCAAAGTTTAACTTATTTAAATAAGGGGTAAAAAAAAGAAATGGCTAAAGTTTATTACGAGCAGGATGCAAACTTAGAGCTTTTAAAAGATAAGACTATTGCTGTAATGGGTTATGGCAGCCAGGGGCATGCCCAGGCGCAAAACCTGCACGACAGCGGCTTGAATGTAGTGGTTGGGCTGCGCAAGAGCAGTAAATCCTGGCCCCAGGCGGAAAAAGACGGCTTGAAGGTTGCTACCGTAGCCGAGGCGGCCGCCCAGGCGGATATTATTCAGATTCTGGTGCCGGATCAGTCACAGCGGCAGGTCTATTATCAGGAAATTGAAGCCGGACTTGCTGTGGGCAAGGCGCTGGTTTTTTCCCATGGTTTTAATATTCATTTTGACCAGATAGTTCCCCCTTCTGATGTGGATGTTTTCATGGTGGCTCCCAAGGGGCCGGGGCATTTGGTGCGCCGGGTCTATGAAGGCGGGGGCGGAGTCCCATGTTTAGTGGCAATACATCAGGATGCCAGTGGGCAGGCGATGCAACTAGCTCTTGCCTACGCGCAAGGAATTGGCGGTACCCGGGGCGGGGTTTTGGAGACTACCTTTGCCGAGGAGACGGAAACGGATTTGTTCGGCGAGCAAGTGGTGCTTTGTGGCGGGTTAAGTGAGTTGATTAAAGCCGGCTTTGAAACCCTGGTAGAAGCTGGGTATCAGCCCGAAATCGCTTATTTTGAGTGCCTGCACGAAGTGAAGCTGATTACAGATTTAATCCATGAAAAAGGCATCAGCGGTATGCGTGCTTCCATTAGCGACACTGCGGAATACGGCGATTTAACCCGCGGCAAGCGTATTATTACTGACCAGACCCGCCAGGAGATGAAGCGCATCCTGTCGGAAATACAGACTGGAAAGTTTGCCAGCGAGTGGGTACTGGAAAACACGGCCAATTGCGCCAGTTTTAATACCATGCGCCGCAAGGAAAGCAAACATCCCATTGAGGTGATCGGGGCTAAATTGCGAGGGATGATGAGTTGGCTTTCAAAGTAGGTGAACCCCAGCGCCGCAAAAAGCAGGGGGGAATTCCTATTGCCGAGGAAGGCCGGGTCATGTCCTTTGCTTTCCTGGCCGGGGCATTAATCCTTTGCGGGCTTGGGCGTTTCGGTGCGGCTATAGGTTTTGTAGCTGTAGGTCTTTTTGCCGCTTTTTTCTTCCGTGATCCGGAGCGCAAAATACCCAATGACCCGCGGGCGATTGT
>QIFF01000263.1 GCA_003230635.1 bacterium
TCAGGGCCTCCAGGTATGAAAACCTGGTCTGGATAAACTCGTTCTGGCTGATGGTTACGGTTAATTGATCAATCTGCCCCAGACGAAAGGCCTCCTTCACCAGTTCCAGAGTTTCCTTTAGGCGGGGCAGAATTTCTTGCCTGAATATCTCCACTCCGGCGACGGCTAGATTAAAATTTGCTGAGGCAGTCAGAATCTCCTTACTTGCCATTGTCTTGAGTTTGGACACTTGATAGTCTAAAACATTCCGCTTGGCCAAACTTTTTTCTATATTTCCCTGGTTCCAATTAAAAGTGGGAATGGGGATATTAATGCTCCCGCCAACAAGGTCAGAGCCTTCATCCCTCTGATAATTGGCGGAGAAGGTAATATTGGGTATGCGTTTGCTATAAGCTAATTGGGCCTGTTTTTTAGCCCGCTCAAGATTATATTTGGCAGCCAGCAAATCCGGCCGGTTATCCAGGGCGAATTTGAGAAGCTTATCCTTGTCAAGTTTTAAGGGAACTGCTTTGGGTTTGCCTTCAACATTAAGCTCTTTGCCCATATCCCAGTTGATGGTCTGCTTAAACTGGAAAAGATTACGGTTATATTCTCTCTTTATCTCCAATTGTTCTTTCTGGGCGCGCATGAACCCCACCTGGTTCAGATAAACCTGTAACTTGGAAATGTCCCCCACCTCATAACGCTTTTGTGATATGTCAAGTATTTCCTGGCGGAATTTTAGTATCTGCTGCGCCAGGTGTATTCTCTCTTTCGTTATCAGCAGCATATAGAAGGCTTGCTTGACCCGGGCTTTAAGCAACCTTTCGGCATCCTTTATTTTCCACTTCATCTTTTTTAAATTTTGCCTGGCTGCTGCGCGCCGCAATCCCGGTTGCCCCGCCACCTCAAACTTTTGCGAGAGACCAAGTTGAAAGTCATCATAGCGCTCATTTTCCGGGGTAGTACGATTCAAATACATACCGGAAAGCTGCGGATTAAATTGTATCAACATATCCGCCTGGGTCTTTTGCCCCCTGGCAATACCCAGCTTCTGCCGCTCGGCGTTTATGCCAGGGTTATTCTCCAAGGCATAGGAAATAGCTTGCTCCAAAACCATCACTTTCAGAGCAGACCCAGAACTTTCCGCCGGGTTGCCCCAAGCGGCATTCGTAATTATCAATAAAGGGATTAAACCTATAAAGAACCAGAGTTGTTTCATGCAGATTCACTCCTTTACACTACGTAAAACAAAGCAATTTACTTGCTTGGCAAAAGGTGTTAATAACTAACAAAAATAAGGATAGAACGAAGGATAAACGTCGGACTTAAGGAAAGGATCTAAATATTTCGAGGGGGAATATAGGGTGTAGAATAAATTTCTAAGGCAGGAGTAATCTTCTCAGGGCAGAAAAAGAAGCTGTTCGGAAGGTTGATCTGAGGGTTCGTTGAGGATAATAGTCCTGTAGAAGGTGTATGGTTGTTACAACAGTGATGATGTTCCGAGTTTTCTTTTTCTGGGGTTGGCATTGGGATGACAGTGATGATAGTCTGTGGATGTTATACTGTTTTTGGCATTTCCAGCATCATGGGAACCGGTTAAGTTGACATGAGAATGGGAATGACAACCAGCGCCGACTATATCCGCCAGAGGTACAAGCAGCATGATTGCTGCCAGAAAAATTATATTCAGTTTGCCCACAAATTTCATTAAGTTAAACCCCAATGATTTTCTAGAGGGTCTAGAGTCAAAGAGGCCATGTACACCTCTCTAATCCCCTAATAATTATAATTAAGCACCAAAACTTCTCAAAAGTCAATAAAATTTATTCGTTTGTAGCAATCCTTTTCTATGTTTTCTTGGGGGGTGCGTTTGATTCTGGGGGGCTAAAATCGGTCAGAATAAAAAGGTCATTAAAACGTCATTATCTGAGGCTAAAAAGAGGGGAAATTGGCGAAACTGTGAGAAAGGCAGGAAACAAGCTATCTCGCTAGTCCAAATCCGCCCGCCCCGAGGGCAGAGGAGGGTATGTCAATCTGGGGACTAGTATATGCACAAATTTTGGCAAGGGGCAACAAGTATTTAGGGTGCCTTGAAAAATTAGAATTTTCGTTCAAGATCAAGGCATGCGAAAAATTTAACCGCAGGCATATGTTTGATATTCCGAGGATTAATGGGCGAAAAGGCCATTTTTCAAGGTGCCCTTTATTCTAAAGAGAAATAGTACAACGCCACCAGTACTAATAGCATTGCCATTGCCACCCGGATCCAAAAACTAATATCCGCATAAAAGGGCTGTTTTTCTTTCTTTGGCGTAGCAACTCCCTTTTCTGGTGCTTGCTTATCCACCACATAAAGGGGCTGTTTTTCTTTCTCTGGTGTAGCAACTTCCTTTTCTGGCGCTGCCTCATCAACCACTCTTTCTAGCTTTCGCACAGTATTCATAACATATCCCCTCCTCTAACTTAATTAAAACCATCCAGTTCCACATACATTCTTGTTACATCTTAAAAGATGCAAGTACAGTGCCGATTTTTCCCCAGGTAGCCTTAGGGACTTTTGCCGTGTACTTTTTTTCTTGATATGGTCTTTCATCCACAGTATACAAAAGTCTGAACTATTTGCTGTATCCCCTTACTAGAAAGCAATTTATAACGACAAGTACACCTATCGCTATTTCAAAAAATTGCCCTTGAGAACAAGTATAATTTGGTCTTGCTATTGCATATTTAACACAACTTGGCATAAACAGTTTGAGGCCTGCGTGCCATATTTATATGTCATGAGTGCCATAGTTTGTCCATGTTGGCGGCGGCGGGCGGCAAAGCATCGGCTTAGCAGATTTGTTCTTCTGAGGCTCGTGATTTTACCGGTGAGAACAGGGTAATATTTTATGAAGCAACGCAGTTATACGAAAAAATGGGGGAATCCCCCAAAGCTTATGGGTACTTTGAAAAATTAGAATTTTCGTTCAAGATCAAGGCATGCGAAAAATTTAACCACAGGCATATGTTTGATATTCCGAGGATTAAATTTTGACATAACGCAGATATTGGGCGAAAAAGCCATTTTTCAAGGTGCCCTTATTTATCTTGATTTTATCCCTGTCCTATATTAATATGGTTTTTTCAAGAAAGACAATTTTGCTGTCCCTTTTGGACGCCAAGCTTAGACAGCAAAGAATAAACCGTTGCTAGTTTGTTTTTTTAACTTCTTGAATTGAGGGGTCGTTATTTAGTGACGCCCCCTAACTTAACGTGGGCGATTAGCTCAGTGGGAGAGCGCTGCCTTCACACGGCAGAAGTCACTGGTTCGAAACCAGTATCGCCCACCATAAAAATCAACCAGTTAGCGTCATCACTTTTTTGGCCGTTTCGGTTTTTGTGCTTAATTTGGGATTGTTAGCATAATAAGCACTCAAAATTGAAACGGCTTTTTTGCGATGGCCTGGGGAGAGGAAGTAACAAATGTGATTTGTCTGTCATTGCGAGCACTCAAAGAGTAAGCGGCAATCTCCTTCGTAGTGCAGGGCTTTAGCCCTGCCAGTTTTGGGTTGACATAAAAAGGGGTGCTATGTAATTATCGGATTGTTGGAAAATAGAGGGAAGAGGTAAAGAAGATGAATAACGAAAAAGTAAAAGTATCAAAAGGCCAATTTGCTGAAGTATTGTATTGTTGGCTGTCAGGGTTTTTGACTGAAAAAGCCATTAGAAAAAGTGCCCAGGAATTAGGTTTTAAGATAAGAAACAATAAAGATTTAAGTAAAATATCTGAAGAGCTATTTGCCCTTAATATGTGGTTAATAATTTACACTTGTGCCGGAGTATTTGAGAACGAAGATAAGCGGAATGAGTGTTTGGATATATTCCACCATCTTGTTTATGAAAGACATACCGAGGGAACAGAGGAAATTTTTGGCGAATGGATGATATTAATGGCTGCAAAATATATTGAGTATAATAGGGCTATGGAAACAGAGCATCCATCAACTCCCTTATGGGTAGTGGCAACCCTAGTTAATAAGAATTTATTTGGAGAAATTAAAGAAGATCCTCACCTTCAAATGCGCATTATTTTTCAAATAGGATTATCTGTGGAACACTTGGGAAAAGCAATAAAACAATATGATATAGAGTAGTCTGGCAGGTTGAAGTTGAAGGAAACCCAACAACCCTCACTTAACCAACACCCCAGCCACTACCAAATCTTCAGGGGTAGTAATCTTAATATTCTCCGGGTTGCCTTCAACCACCCTTACAGTATGTCCCAGGCGCTCCACCAGGGCGGCTTCGTCTGTGCCGTAGAAATCCTCGCTGGCGGCTTTGGCGAAGGCTGCCTTTAGTAACTCATGACCAAAGACCTGGGGGGTTTGCACGGCCCAGAGTTTGCTGCGTTCCAGGGTCTTAACCACTATGCCGTCAGTGCTGATTTCCTTGATTGTTTCCTTGACCGGCAGGGCGGCGACCGCAGCCCCGCTTTCTTTGGCGGCTTTAATTACCCGGCTGATTACCGCCTGACTTACCAGCGGCCGCACCCCGTCATGCACCAGCACCAAATCCACTCCCTGCTCCAGACAAGCCAGCCCCTTAGCCACCGAGTCCTGGCGCTGCTTACCCCCGGCTGCCACCTGTGCCACCTTAGACAGCTTATACCTGTCAATTAATTCTTCCCGGCAGGCGCTTATTTTATCCGCAGGCACTACCAGATAAATTTCATCAATTCCCGCATGCTGCGCCAGCGCCCTCAGGGTATGCACGATAATCGGCTCACCCCGCAGGTTCAGGAATTGTTTTCCCCCCGAAGATCCCATTCGCTTACCGGCTCCTGCCGCCGGGACAATCGCCGCTGTCCGCATCAGCTCCTCCCCAGATAGACCAGCAACAAGCCTATCAGCATGCTAACCAGTCCCATCAGGCGCAGGTGTTGCTCGGGAATATCCATCAACTGGCGCAAGAACTGTTTCGCCCGCGAGGGGGAGAGGAAATAGGGTATCCCCTCTATCACCAACACCAAGCCCAAGACACAGAGAAATAGTTTCATAGCTCCCCGTTTTTTTTAAAAATTTTTGACAGGATTAACAGGATAAACAGGATATTTTTTAACTATCCTGTTAAACCCGCATTATTCATAAAAGATGGTATTTAGTTATTTTTCAGTACAATTAGCTAGAGCACAAACTGGTAGCTGCAAGCATAAGCAAAGCGTTATTTTTCGCAGGCTGAAGCCTGCGCCTACCAAGTTTATGAATATATCGGGAACAGGATTTAGCAGAATTATTTAAATCTTTTTATCAGAAGTTATCCTGTTATCCTGTCAAAGTCTTTTTCAAGAATTGCCCGGTATAGGAAGCCGGGTTGGCGGCTACCTTTTCCGGGGTGCCGCAGGCTACCAGGTGTCCCCCGCCATCGCCCCCTTCCGGGCCCAAATCAATCAGGTAATCGGCGGTCTTCAGCACATCCAGGTTATGTTCAATCACCAGTACCGTGTTTCCCGCCTCCACCAGGCAATTCAGCACCTTGAGCAGTTTCTTGATATCGTCAAAATGCAGGCCGGTGGTGGGTTCATCCAGGATATAGAGGGTGCGCCCAGTGCTTTTGCGGCTCAACTCCTTGGACAGCTTTACCCGCTGCGCCTCCCCGCCGGAAAGGGTGGTGGCCGACTGTCCCAGCTTGATATATCCCAGACCCACATTATAGAGGGTTTGCAGCTTATGGGCAATAGCGGGAATGGGTTCAAAAAATTGATACGCCTGGGCCACCGTCATCTCCAGCACATCACTGATGTTTTTCCCCTTATATTTTACCTCCAGGGTTTCCCGATTATACCTTTTCCCGCCGCACAGCTCGCAGGTAACGTAAATATCGGCCAGAAAGTGCATCTCAATCTTGATAATCCCCTGTCCCGCACAGGCCGGGCAGCGCCCCTCCCTGACATTAAAACTATAGCGTCCGGGTTTATAGCCCCGCAGGCGCGATTCCGGCAGCTTGGCAAACAGCTCGCGGATGGGGGTAAAGACCCCGGTGTAAGTGGCCGGATTGGAGCGCGGGGTGCGCCCGATGGGGGACTGGTCAATATCAATTACCTTATCAATGTGCTGTAGGCCGAGGATTCGCCGGTGCTTTCCCGGGCGTTCCTTGCTGCGGTAAAAGTGCTGGGCCAGGGTTTTGTATAGGATTTCAATCACCAGGGTGCTCTTGCCCGAGCCGGAAACCCCGCTGACGCAGGTAAGAAC
>QIFF01000121.1 GCA_003230635.1 bacterium
TTTTATACCTGGCAGCCGTGCTTAGCAAAGGAGGAATGGGGGGCGGAGACATAAAACTGACGGCCATGATGGGCGTTTTCCTGGGCTGGCGAAAAGTTTTACTGGCAATTATGGCCGGGGCATGCCTTGGTTCAATAATAGGAATTGGCCTGATTCTAACCGGCCGTAAAACACGCAAGGACTACATCCCCTTTGGGCCCTTCCTGGCCTGGGGCGGTATGATTGGCCTTTTCTGGGGGGATCAAATTATCCGCTGGTACCGGGCAATCTTTTGGTAGAGGAAAATAATGGCTGTTAGAGAACCCCTCTTTAATTGGAAAGGCAAACTGGGATTTTTTATCCTCCTGCTGCTAATTTGTTTCATTGTTTTTGACCTGGGCAGCCTGTATGGAATCAAGGTATCCCTGCAAAACAGCGACATCGGTGAATACCATCTGCACGGCTTAAAACTAACCCTCTTTAACCTCTTTCTGCTCAAACTCCTGCGCCTGGCGTTGGTAGCCACTGCCGCCTTCTTCCTGGTTTATTGGATTCTCAAACCCTATAGGCAGTTAATCACGAAAATCAAAGAGTTTGCCAAACAACAGCCCGCACTAAGACCCCTGCTAAAAGGCCGGCGAAATGAGCTCGGCCAGGCCGACAAAGTGATAGAGGCTGTTGCAACTGCCTGGGAGGAAAAGCAGGACAAAACTGAGCCGGATAAGTAATGGGCACCCTGATATATTGCTGCACCAGCTTGAGCAGAAATAGTTTACATCCCTCAGGTTATAATCTATAATGAAACAGATATTCAGTCTTGCAGTGGGTTTTGTCCAGCAGCGGATACTTTTATTTTTTACAAGCTGAAATATCTGATTTGTTATATAGTTATTGGATAACACTTAATAAACTGGTTTAATGCAATAAAACCATAAGGAGCAGATATGTCCCGCACCAGGCAAGTCCAGGAATACGGCCAGAGCTTCTGGCAGGATTATATTCAACGCAGCGAGTTGAAGCTGGCTCAAATAATGGAAGAGGACGGCATCCGGGGAATAACTTCAAATCCGACGATTTTCCACAAGGCCATCACCGGCAGTCAGGATTACGATCAACAGTTTCAAGAACTGGTACAAGCGGATAAAAACACTAAAGAAATTTATCATCAACTAACTGTAGATGACATCAAGGAAGCTTGTAAAATCATGGGCAAGGTTTTTGAGGAAACTCAGGGTCGGGACGGATTTGTCTCCCTGGAGGTAAATCCCCAATTGGCTTATGAAACCCAGGGTACTATCGCCGAGGCGAGAGATCTCTTTGCCGAGGTTGGCCAGCCCAATTTGATGATTAAGGTACCGGGCACGCCTCAGGGTATTCCCGCCGTCCGCGCCTTGATCGCCGAGGGGATTAATGTCAATGTTACCTTACTATTCTCCCCTCAGCAGTATGAAAACGCCGCCCTGGCTTATATAGAAGGATTGGAGGAGTGCGCCCGCCGGGGCAAGGACTTGAGTACAGTTAATTCTGTAGCCAGCTTTTTCCTGAGCCGCATTGATACCCAGGTGGACAAGCAATTGGACGCTCTGTTCGAAGCAGGCAAGATAGATAAGGCAAAGTTGCATAGTTTACGGGGCGAAGCAGCTATCGCAGTAGCTAAGGTAACTTATCAGCGCTTTGAGCGACTTTTCCTTAGCCCGCGTTTTGCTGCCCTACAAGAAAAGGGTGCCAAATTCCAGCGCCCCTTATGGGCCAGCACCGGCACCAAGGATCCGGCTTACAGCGATGTCAAATATGTAGAGACTTTGATCGGCCCCCATACCGTCAATACCCTGCCCCCGGCCACAATTGAGGCCTTCCGTGACCACGGGGTATCAGAATCCACTCTGAAAACCGGAGGCGACCGGGCGGGACAAATCTTGGTAGAGGTGCAGGCGGCAGGAATTGATTTAAATCAGATTTATGCCGCCTTGCAAAGTGCAGGGGTAGCCGCATTCGAAAAATCCTATCTGGACTTGCTGGCGGCTATAGAGAGCAAGGTGTAGGGGTGGGCGTCTCTGCCCACCCTGATTTCCACCCCAAATTCGGGCAGATACAGAGGTTTGCCCCTACACGACAAATCCAAAAATCATGACTGACTTAATCAAGCGTCTCTGGGAAAGGGATGTCTCCTTATGGAGCAGCAAGAAGAGCGAGCAAGCGGCGATCGCCCGTCGCCTGGGCTGGCTGGATTCTCCCAAGTTTTTGCAGCAGCGTCTCCAGGAATTGACTGATTTCAGCCGGGATGTATGCAAGCAGGGATTTACCCAGGTGGTATTGCTGGGAATGGGCGGCTCCAGCCTTTGTCCCTATCTATTCAGCGCCATTTTCGGCAGCGCTCCGGGTTTTCCTCACCTGCTGGTACTGGATTCCACTGACCCGGATTCAATTCGCCAGGTTCAATCGCGCCTCAATATTGCCCAAAGCCTGTTCATCGTAGCCAGTAAATCGGGCGGCACCATTGAACCCAACTGCCTGTTTAAGTATTTTTATACCCTGGTTTCTGAGCTAAAGGATGACCCCGGGCAAAATTTTATTGCCATTACCGACCCCGACAGTTCCTTGGCGGAGTTAGCCCGGGAGCATAATTTTGCCCGTATTTTTATTAATCCCAGCGACATTGGGGGACGTTACTCCGCCCTCTCCTACTTCGGCCTGGTGCCGGCGGCTGCAATCGGAATGAACCTGACGGCTCTCCGGGACTCAGTCCTGACTATGGAAGCAGCCTGCCGCAGTAAGAGCACAAATCCAGCCCTGGAGTTGGCTGCTTATATGGCTTCGAATGTAGCCGGGGGAAAGGACAAGCTGACCTTCCTAATGGATGCCTGCCTGGCGCCCTTCGGCTTATGGCTGGAGCAATTGTTGGCCGAAAGCACCGGCAAGAGGGGAACAGGAGTTGTCCCGATTGTGGGTGAACCGCTGGGTATGGTTGATGAATATGACAGGGATCGCTGTTTTATTTCCATCGGACTGCAAGGCCATGAGGAAAAAGCCCGCCTGGATTTGGGGCGCCGGCTGCTGGCAGCGAAATTTCCTCTTAAAGAATTTACTCTGTTGGATCCCTATCAATTGGCCGGTGAATTTCTGCGTTGGGAGGCGGCTACCGCACTCTGCGGGCATTTATTAAAGATTAATCCCTTTGACGAGCCCAATGTAACCGAGAGCAAGCAAAATACCCAAGAAATCTTAGCTCATTTTAGCAGGTATGGGAAAATGCCCCGGGAAATCAGCGGAGAAAAAAACGGCTGGAGCTGGCAGTACTCTTCCTCATTGCTTGAACACATAAAGCAGGAACAAACGAACGACTTATCTGTGGGGCTGAAGCAGTTCTTTGCCAGCATAGCCGATCACGGGTACTTCGGCTTGCTAAGCTATTTGCCCTGCCAAACAGAGGTGGAAGAGGTGTCCCGGCAAATCAGGGCTCTGGTGCGGAGTAAGTTGAAGTGCGCCACCGTATTCGGTTTTGGCCCGCGTTACCTGCATTCCAGCGGCCAGGGGCACAAGGGGGGCCCGAGCAATGGGGTTTTCCTGATTATCACCCGCACAGATGAAGAACCCCTGAACATTCCCAGCGAAACCTTTAACTTTGGACAGCTCCAATTTGCCCAGGCCCTGGGAGATTTTAAGGCACTGGCGGAGAAAGGGCGGGTGGTTATTCACCTGAACATCGGAAGCGACTACCAACAGGCTTTAGCCCGCCTGCTGGGATTGATTAAACAGGTGTTGTTGTAACACCCCAATTTTCACCCATCAATCGGCAATGTAAAGAAAAAGGTGCTTCCCTTTCCGATTTTGCTTTTGAGCCAAATTTCTCCGCCCTGGCGAGTAACCAACTCCTTGCAGATGTAAAGACCCAGCCCAAGTCCCTTGCGGCTGGCTTTGCTGCCTTCACAAGTTACCTTGTCCTGAAACATACGTTCAAATATCATTTTAGCCCCCTGAGGGCTGATGCCGCAACCATTGTCAGCCACCGAAACGCAAATAAACCTGGGGTCACTCTTATATCTCCGGGCACTGACGGTGATGGTCCCTTTTTCAGGGGTAAACTTGAGCGCATTATCTACCAAATTTGTGAGAATCTCCTGCACCCGGGCCGGGTCGGCATAGATGGCCGGGAGA
>QIFF01000302.1 GCA_003230635.1 bacterium
CTCACGATGCCGAGCACTCTTCACTGCCGGCAACAACTTCCGACACCAAAGTTTTTGTAGGGTACTTAAAGTTAGCGGGGATTACTTATTTTGGCGATGGTCATCCCCGTAACAAAGCAATTATAGAAGATTTACTTACCTCCCAACAAACGGATTATTCTTTGAAATCCGTTCTTCCATATGGAGGCGAACTAACGCAGATACTTAAAGATAAGATAGTAATCAAAAAGGAGGGGCGGGAGAAAACTCTGGGATTGCTTGAAAGCCTGGATAACCCTGAGGAAAGAAAGTCTCTATTGGCGCGTGGGTATCAGAAAGTGGCTCAGGATGAATGGTTAGTAATGCCCAACCACTTACACTTAGACGAAAACATAGAAAACACTTTGCTCGCGGCTGAAATTACTCCTCACTTTACAAAGGGAGTACAAAGATTCAGGCTGGATAGTTTCCCGGATGAAAGCTTATTTGAAGAATTGGGATTTAAGCCGGGGGACTCTATTAAAACGATTGACGGTGAAGAGCTTACTGATATACAACATATTTTGCTGATATGTTGGAAAATAAGAAACTCTTCTCTAATCAGTGTAGAACTGGAACGTAAGCATCGTCCGATACAATTATCATACCGAATAGTTCCTGAAGACAGCAGCATGTAGCATTCCCCTAATGTGGGATTTTCCTTGACATTAGAGGGATTTTTTTTTATCCTAATATAACGCTGTTTGATTCTGCAAGTGTTCCGCTAATAGTGCACTGCCGGTATCTATTTAAAATCAACCAGATAAGACATTATACACTGTTTTAGGAGGCAATATTGGGCCAAGTTAAGATTGACACAGGCAAAAAATGGGAAAAGCTGCTAAGCGAAACCCCCTTTAGTGAGTACGTCAGCAAACTGGATAATATTAAGGATGCTTTCGTCCTGAATGACCGCAGTATTCGCTGTATTGATGAGGGATGCAGAGGGGGACTGCGCTTGGCGGGTTCGGGGATTTTATGTCAGGATGACGCAGAAGCAGCCTTAGCCGGCAAGGTGGACGGGGTCTATAGCCACGAGGAATGCGGAGCCGCTGCCCTGTATGCCCGCCAGAGCGGGTTGGATAGCGGTAAATCAGACCAGTATGGCATTGAATGGGCGCAAGAGCTGGCGCAAAGGCTGGGTGTCCCTTACAAGGGTCATATCGGTATTGGAGAAATGAGCCGGCCAAGCGGACTGCATATTGCCCAGGTAACTTATTACGACGGCAGCGGCTGCTTTGACCCTTCCCGCTTGGAGGACTTGCCGCCGGGATTTGTGATCAGCCGCAGTTTACTAGAGGCCGAATACGCCAAGCAGGAATTAGCCGTCAGTGTCAATATTGCCCTGGGGAGTCATGGCTTAGGGGAACGCTTTACCCCCCAAAGGCCGTTCATTATTGTTCCCATAGGCAGTCCCAATGATGATAGTCTGGCTTTGGGCGTTCTTACCCAAGAGGCTGAGTCGGTAGCTAAACAATTTGACGGTCGGGCGCTGGTAAGTGGTTTCACCGCTCCACTAACATAGGCGAGCATAGGTAGGGTTAAGGCATTGTTTAATGTGGAAGGAAGAACTACCTGGGACAACTATAAACTGGCGAGCACTTTCGCCTTTTTAGGCGGTTATACCGCTATTGTATCTCTCTTGCTCTTTGGCCTCTTTGTTACCTGTATGACCGGGAATGTCACCGACACGGGAATTGCTCTGGGACTCTTTGATCATCACGAGTTTTTGATCTTTTTGTCTGTTTATCTTTCTTTTGTTGGCGGGTGGTTTATATGCGCTAAGATTTTTGATAAATTTGGCCATACCCCTGTCTTACTTTTGGAGGCTTCTTTGCTTTTCTTAGTTGGGGAGAATATAGTTGCTATGCCTTTTATCGCTTTTCTGGCTGCTTTGGCGATGGGCCTGCAAAACGGGCTTACGACTTGTATTTCTTGGAATCTGGGCAAAGTGCGCACTACACATGTTACCGGTACATCCACCGATACAGGAATTGCTATTGGTGATAGAGATATGGAGACGCTAAAGGCTAAAGTTTTGACCCTCGGTTGTTATACTGCGGGTTGTATTGTGGCATTTTTTACGGCCCACGCAATAGGGCATAGGTCTTTTACCATAGGGGCAATCTTTGTCATTGCCGCTATGGGATGGGACATGCTTGCTAAATTGTTGAAACGCAACCAACAAGTGGCTGTGGGGGGATAAGTTAATGCTGAATATGTTTACACCAAAAGATCGGAGTTTAAGTGATAATATAAAATTGGGCGTTGTTTTTGCCTGGATAGGTGGGTTTAACAATGCTTCCGCTATTCTTCTTATGGGCAAGGAAATAGGCCCGATGTCTGCTAATTGGGCTGGTTTGGCGAAGAATATAGGGACTTTTACAGTGTCAGAAATCATTCTTATTGCTTGTTTGCTCGCGGGTTTTATTAGCGGGGCGGCTACAGGCACTCGAATGTTTAAAAAATATAGTTACTTGCCCCTTTTAGGGCTGGAAGTTTTTTTGTTCATGCTAATGGCCAGTTTAAATGTTAAAGGGGCAATTGTAGTGGGGGCTTTTGCTATGGGCTTGCAGAACTCGTTTACTACCAATTTATCTCATCATGCTGTGCGCTCTTCCCATTTGACCAGCACTTCCACTGATATTGGAATAACTTTGGCCAGAGGCGATAAAGATAATGCGCTTTTAAGAATAATTCTTGTTGGTAGTTATGCCTGGGGAGCTGTTGGGGGAGTATTCGCCTCGAATGTTTGGGGGCTGAGCGCTTTTACTGTTCCAGCAATGACTATCTTGGGGCTACTGGTGCTTGATGGACTTAGCAATATCGCTAATTTGGAAGATGAACTCCCTTGGTTTTACAAATGGGCTAAAATCCTTGACCTATAGTTTTGTTTATTAGCGGCCATAAATACTCACCGCCACTCCTACCGATTACCTATTATTTTCTCCCGAGGAGATTGTAGTGCTAAAAATCGCCGGGGTCCAGCTATGTTGTAAGGCAGACAAAGCACAAAACTTGAAGCAGGCTATAACCCTGGCGCAACTGGCCGCTGACAGGGGCGCCAAAATCATATGTTTCCCGCAACTGTTTACCCTTCCCTGGTTTCCCCGTGAAGTTAACCAAGAACACTTTGCCTTAGCGGAAGAATTAAATCAGGAAACCATCCCTGCCCTCTCCCAATTTGCCAAGCAAAACAAAG
>QIFF01000351.1 GCA_003230635.1 bacterium
CTGTCGTCCAGGGACTGGAACAGGGCATTGGTAGCTCTTTCCCAATCCTCGTCGCTGCCGATTGATTTTTCCGGCCGGGTGCTCACCTCCAGGCTATACTCAAAACCAAAGACACCCATCACATCCTGAACAAATTTTATAACCCCTTTGATTTCATCATTCAATTGCTCTGGAGTGCAAATTATGTGCGCATCATCCTGGGTAAAACCCCGCAGCCGCAGCAGACCGTGTAAAACCCCTGACTTTTCATGGCGATAGACTGTCCCCAGTTCAAAATAACGCAGGGGCAGATCGCGGTAGCTGCGCAGCCTGGATTTATAAATCAGCATATGCGCCAGGCAGTTCATGGGTTTTATCCCGTATTTTTCCCCCTCAATTTCCGTAAAATACATATTTTCGCGGTAATTATCATAATGCCCGGATTTCTTCCACAAATCCATTTTTAACAACTGCGGCCCCATTACCAATTGGTAACCCCGTTTAATGTGTTCCTTCTTTTCAAAATCCTCCAGAATACTGCGCAACAAGGCACCCTTGGGGTGGTAAATTACCAGACCGGCTCCGACCTCCTCGTGGAAGCTGAACAGGTCCAGCTCCCGCCCTAACTTGCGGTGGTCGCGTCTTTTGGCTTCCTCAATCCAATGCAGGTGTTGCGCCAATTCCTGGGCGCTGGGAAAGGCGGTGCCGTAAATGCGCTGCAGCATTTTGTTCTTTTCACTGCCCCGCCAATAGGCCCCGGCCACGCTTAGTAGCTTAAAATGTTTTGCCTTGCCGCTGGAGGTCAAATGCGGCCCCCGGCACAAATCCACAAAGTCACCCTGCTTATAAAGACTTACACTTTCATCAATTAATTCTTCAATCAGCTCGGTTTTGTAAGGCTCTTCCCGTTCCTGGAAGAATTTAAGCGCTTCTTGCCTGTCAATCAGGCTGCGGCTAAAAGGGAGGTTCTGCTTGATAATATGGCGCATCCTCTTTTCAATCTTAACTAAATCCTCTTCAGTAAAGCGGTGGGGAGAATCAAAATCATAGTAAAAACCGTTTTCAATCGGCGGGCCAATCGCCAGTTTAGTCCCCGGAAACAGCCCCAACACCGCCTGCGCCATGATGTGCGCCGTACTGTGGCGCAGTATTTCCCGGCCCTGGGGCGAATCCAGGCTGATAAAAGTCACTTCAGCGCTGTCCTTGAGCAAGCAGCTTAAATCCAGGGCTTGGCCGTTGACCAAGGCGGCAACAGCCTGCTTAAACCCCAGCTCCTTGGCAATCTCGCCCAAGGCAACCGGCTGCGGATAGCTTCTTTTTTCGCCCCCTTCCAGGGTAACAACTATTTCCTTTTGCACCACCACTAATCTCTTCCTATACAAGAGGTGCCCTAAAAACAAAAGGCACCACGAAAGCACAAGAGTCCTCTGCCTTCATGATGCCTCTATTCATTTTTTAACAACAGGTTAACCCCATATTAGCGACAGGAATTCTCCTACTTAACCAAATGGTAGGCGCGGGCGGTTTTGAACCGCCGACTTCTACCGTGTCAAGGTAGCGCTCTCCCCCTGAGCTACGCGCCTTTAAAGGGAAGTTAATTATATTAATAGAAACACTTTATGTCAAGTAAAAACAGGAGTTCCCCCATTTTGAAAGCTGGGGAAACACCTACAGAGCTACACTTACAAAGCCGGCAGCACTACTCCCCGAAAGCTGCGGCGGTGAATGGGACAGGGGCCGTGTTTTTCTATGGCTTTCAGGTGTTCACGGGTGCCGTATCCCTTGTGGGAGGCAAAGTTATACTCGGGATAAAGCTCATGGAGCTGCTCCATCCAGTCATCCCTGGTAACCTTGGCAATAATTGAGGCGGCGGCAATGGAAAGACTCAAAGAATCCCCCTTTTTAATCGCGTGTTGGGGGAGGTTGATTCCCGGTATGGTCATGCCGTCAATCAGCAAATAACCGGGACAGGGGCTTAGATTGGCTACTGCCTGGTGCATGGCGCGGTAAGTGGCCTGCAGGATGTTTATTTCGTCAATAGTTTTTTCATCAACTACCCCAATGCCGATGCCAATAGCCTTTTTTTGAATCAGGTGGTAAGCACGCTGGCGCTGGAGCGGACTTAGTTTTTTTGAATCTTTAATTCCCGACAATTCGTTGCGTACGGTTTCCTCATCCAGTTCCGGAGGCAGGATTACCGCTGCTGCCACCACCGGCCCTGCCAAAGGCCCCCGCCCGACCTCGTCAATTCCGGCCAGCAGGTCAAAGCCTTCCAGATATGCTTGACGCTCGTAAGTTAGCATAATTGACAATTAAGGGTGCCCTTAATACAAGTTCTTCGCCTTCACCTGAGCTCCCTTACCCTTGCGCTTGCGCAGGTAATAGAGGCGGGCGCGGCGCACCGTGCCCTGGCGGGTGACTTCAATCTTCTGGATGTTGGGGGAATGCAGGGGGAAGATGCGCTCCACCCCAACCCCATAAGAAATCTTGCGCACGGTGAAGGAGGCCTTGCTCCCGCCACCGCGCTTGCGGATTACCACTCCCTGGAAGACCTGAATCCTGGTTTTTTCCCCTTCTTTGATTTTCACATACACCTTAACCGTGTCGCCGGGGTTAAAGTCAGTGATATCTGTCTTCAGGTGCGGTTGCTCAATGTTAGTGGCTAGTTCCATTTCTTTCCTCTCCTAGTTTGTGTGTGTTGTCAAAATTAACCACAGAGAACACAGAGAAAAAATTAGTCGTCAGTCATCAGTCTAGGAGTAATCTTTTTTTGACTGACGACTGTTGACTGACGACTGGTCTTTAGCTTTTGACTGGTGACTGCTTTACTTTCCTCTGTGGTTAAAAAGTGGTTTCATCTTTCCCCCCTTTGATTTGTTCCAGTAAAGATTTATCTTCAGGGGTGAGGCTAATCTTTTCCAATAAATCCGGTCGTCTTTGCCAAGTGCGTTTCAGGGACTGATAGCGGCGATAGCGGCGGATCTGCTCATGGTTGCCGCCCAACAACACCTGGGGTACTTGCATCCCCTGAAAATCAGCGGGCCTGGTGTAATGGGGGTAATCCAAGCGGCCGTGAAAAAAAGAATCTTCCTGAACCGACTGCTCATCTCCCAGTACTCCGGGGATGAGACGCACTATCGCCTCCAGCAAGACCATAGCCGGCAGTTCCCCCCCGTTTAGTACATAATCGCCGATGGAAATTTCCTCAATCGGCAGGTATTGGACAACCCG
>QIFF01000023.1 GCA_003230635.1 bacterium
CCGGAAAATCATACTCAGACAGTAGCTCCCGCACTTCCAATTCCACCAGCTCCAGCAACTCCTTATCATCCACCATGTCCACTTTATTCAAATATACCACTATATACGGTACCCCTACCTGCCGCGCCAATAATATATGCTCCCGCGTCTGCGGCATCGGCCCATCGGCGGCACTCACCACCAATATCGCCCCATCCATCTGCGCCGCTCCGGTAATCATGTTCTTTACGTAATCCGCATGCCCCGGACAATCCACATGCGCATAATGCCGGCTGTCGGTCTGATACTCCACATGTGCAGTGGCAATGGTTATGCCGCGCTCCCTCTCCTCCGGCGCCTTATCTATCTGATCAAACGGCACAAAACTGGCGTAGTTCTTACTCTGCAATACCCTGGTTATGGCTGCCGTCAAGGTCGTCTTACCATGATCTACATGCCCTATGGTACCTACATTAACATGCGGCTTCGTCCGCTCAAATTTCTCCTTCGCCATCTAGCCCCACCTCCTAATTAACTAGCCTTATAGTTATTACCATTATGCTTATAATATCTTAGCCTGTTTGCTGGAGCCCACGACCGGATTTGAACCGGTGACCTCTTCCTTACCAAGGAAGTGCTCCACCGACTGAGCTACGTGGGCTTGGCCGCAAGCACTGGAGCGGGAGACGGGATTCGAACCCGCGACCCTCAGCTTGGAAGGCTGACGCTCTAGCCAACTGAGCTACTCCCGCCCTCGTTTAATTGACAATTTTCGATTGAAGATTGAAAAGATTTTTAATCGTCAATTGTCGATCCACTGGTGGGGGGGGGAGGATTCGAACCTCCGTAGGCTTCGCCGACAGATTTACAGTCTGTTCCCTTTGGCCACTCGGGAACCCCCCCAGCGGGGCCTTTAACCCTGGAGCTGGCGAAGGGAATCGAACCCCCGACCGGCTGATTACAAATCAGCTGCTCTACCAAACTGAGCTACGCCAGCAGCAGCAAACAAAATACTAATTCTATTTTATTGGGCAAAGAAACACAATATATATGGAGGTTATTGGAGAGTTTTGGGGAACAACTTGAGCTAGATAAAGCTATATTAAAGCCTTTTGCTCGGATTTTTAAGTATTTTCTCTTGTTTTCTCCCGATTACGTTCATTCGGCACAATTCCAGAGCAATTATCGTGCCATCTCGCCAAAATCTAGTTTATTCTCTCTCTAATTTGCTATTTTGTCAAGAACAATTTTACCTTCCACCGAAAATGCCAGGTTACAGCTTAGGGGTGCCTTGACAGGTACAACCGGAAAAGGCTAAGCTTAGGGAAGTATCAAGGGCACCCTCAATCCTTAACGACATCACATCAGGAGGACTCTAATGAAAAAATCCATCGGCGCAAAGACCATTGCTTTCCCGACGCCTGTCTGGATTGTGGGAACTTATGACAAGGAAGGAAAACCGAACCTGATGACCGCCGCTTGGGCAGGGATTTGCTGTTCCAAGCCTCCCTCTGTCGGCATCTCTCTCAGAAAGGCTACCTATACTTATGGTAATATTATGGGACGAAAGGCGTTTACCATAAACATTCCTTCCGAAACTTATGTTAAAGAGGCCGATTACTTCGGGCTGGTCACAGGTAAAAAAGTGGACAAATTTGCCGCCGCCGGGCTTACTCCGGTAAAGAGCGATCTGGTTGAGGCTCCCTACGTGAAGGAATTCCCCTTGGTTTTAGAGTGCAAAGTCATTCACAGCATTGAAATTGGATTACACACCCAATTTATAGGTGAAATCATGGACGTCAAGGCTGAGGTGTCTGTGCTGGGGGAAGAAGGATTGCCTGATATTGAAAAAGTGACACCAATTATCTTCGCTCCCGCAATTCGCACCTATCATGGAGTGGGGAAATGTCTGGGGAAAGCATTTTCCATAGGCAAAGGGGCACCTTTTTCGTCCTCATCACCACCAGTTTTCTCATAAACCAGCATAAAAACCGGCAAGAATTTAAACAACTGGTGCAAATGCTGCAAGCCAGTGGCATAGATGCCCATTTAAAATGCCATTTTCCCTTGACTATCCCCACCCAATCTGTATAATAGCCAAATACTTTTCTCTTTTTGACACGTCTTGATTATAATCTCTAAAAGGAGGCTCGCTGAGGATGGGAAAGCGAATAGCGATTAACGGTTTCGGGCGGATTGGGCGTAATTTCCTGCGCGCCTGCCTGGGCAATGAAGAAATTGAAATTGTAGCCATCAATGATCTGACTAGCGCCCATACCCTGGCCCACCTATTAAAATATGACTCGGTTTTAGGCCGCCTGGAGACAGCGGTGGAGGCCAAAGAAGATGCGCTGGTAGTAGCGGGCAAAACGATTAAGGTGTTGTCTCAAAGAGACCCTGCTGATCTGCCCTGGGCGCAATTGGGGGTGGAGGTTGTAATAGAATCCACCGGCTGCTTCCTTGACCGTGCCGGCAGTGAAAAGCATCTGGCTGCGGGGGCTAAAAAGGTAATCCTTTCCGCTCCGGCTAAGGGGCCTGACCTGACGGTTGTCTTGGGGGTCAATGAAGGAGACTATGCCCCCGGCAAACACCATATTATTTCCAACGCTTCCTGTACTACCAACTGCCTGGCCCCGGTAGCCAAGGTGTTGTTGGAAAGCTTTGGTTTCAAACGCGGTGTTATGACCACCATTCACGCTTATACTAATGACCAGCGGATTTTGGATTTCCCTCATAAGGACTTGCGGCGGGCACGAGCGGCTGCCTTAAGTATGATCCCTACCACCACCGGGGCGGCAAAGGCCGTCAGCCTGGTACTCCCCCAGTTGAAAGGCAAGCTGGACGGGATGGCTATTCGCATCCCCACTCCTAATGTTTCCGTGGTTGACCTGGTGGCGGAAGTGGAACAAGAGGTTACTGCCGAGCAGGTCAACGCCGCTCTCAAGCAGGCCGCTGAGGGGGGATTGAAAGGGATTCTGGGGGTTGTAGAGGAGCCTCTGGTGTCTTGCGACTTTACCGGCAATCCCCTTTCCTCTATAGTAGATACCGCCTTTACCAAGGTTATTGAAGGCAGGATGGTCAAGGTCTTGTCCTGGTACGATAACGAATGGGGCTATTCCAACCGCCTGAAGGACTTGGCCCTTTATATATTGAAACATGAATAAGCTTTCCATAACCGAGGTCGAGCTTAAAGGTAAGCGGGTTTTTATCAGGGCTGACTTCAAT
>QIFF01000349.1 GCA_003230635.1 bacterium
CCCTACTAATCCAGGAGCCAGCACCTCCTGCATGGCCTTGTGGATAAAGCCGTTGGTTGCTAATAACTTGCCAGCATAGGGGCTAAACCCCTGGTCAAAGCTGGTTACGTTCCCTCCAGCTTCTTCAACCAAAAGGCTGCCAGCGGCTACATCCCAAGGTGCCAATTTCTCCTCCCAGAAACCGTCAAAACGCCCTGCCGCTACATAAGCCAGATCCAAGGCGGCCGACCCATCGCGCCTCACCGCTTGAGTGCTTAGGACAAACCGCTCAAAATACTCAAAGCTGCGGCCGGGGTTTTCTCTGACATTATAGGGAAAACCGGTTGCCAGCAGGCTTTTGTCCAGTTCATTGGTTGAGGAAACCTGCAAGCTGCGGCCGTTTAAGTATGCCCCCTCTCCCCTTTGGACGCTGAACATCTCATCCCGCATGGGGTCATAAACCACCCCTACCAGGATTTGTGCTTTAACCTCAAGAGCGATTGAAACGCAGGAAAAGGGATAGCCATGGGCATAATTAGTAGTACCGTCCAGGGGGTCCACCAGCCACTTACAATCGGATTGCTGATTGCCTTGTGCACCGCTTTCCTCCGCCAGGATACTCCAGCCGGGGTAAGCCTCTTGCAGCAAAGGAAGAATCACCGCTTCCGAGGCTTCGTCCACCTCGGTAACTAAATCAATCGCCCCCTTATAGCTGATTTCCTTCACCCGCCCAAAATGATCCCTTAAAATCTCACCCCCGGCCCGCGCCGCTTGCTCCGCTACTGCTAAGGCTGCTTTTAAATTAACTTCTGGCATAGTTTCGAGCATTTACTGTTAACACCCCTTCTCTGTACTGCCTCAGAAAGAAAAACTTGCGTTAGCTATGGGGAAAAACGGCAACGCCCCTTCTTTGATGATATTTAAAATACCAATCTGGATGCCGTACATTCTTTCGCAATAGTTTATAATTCCTATTTGTACTCCACTGACTGTCTTGGCAACATTTATGGCTCCAATTTGTAATCCCTTTATATTGCTGGCTTTATTAGCTGCCCCAAGTTGAAGACCAGTGAAATAATTATTATCAGCCAGGATCCAAAAACGGCGGGTCATATCCTGATTAAAAATTCCAATTTGAAAACCCCTCATATCCTTGGTCGCATTTGAAATCCCGATTTGAAGACCTTTCATCTTAGGAGCTACATTCCCACCTCCAAACTGAAGCCCCTTCATATCCCCGGCGCCATTTCCACCAATTCCAAGCTGAAAGCCTCTAACCTTCCCGGCACTGTTCCCAAGTACTCCAATTTGCACACCCCTTACTGTAGCAGCCTCATTTAAATAAACTGCAATCTGGATTCCCGCTATATCCTGGATCTCATTTCCTAGCGCTGTAATCTGCAAACCCCTAACATTACGGGCACGATTTAAACCCAGCCCCAAATCCACGCCGTAAACATCCCTGTTTTTGCCATAAAACAGAGTCATCCTTAAGCCATAAACATCCCGATGTTCTCCGAATAGTTGAACCGGATTCCAGATAGCTAATTGAAAAGGTGTCCATTCCTCTAAAGTTTCTTTATCCTTTTTGTCCTCTGCCACTGCGGATAAAGGAGTCTTCTCTTCCAAAGATTCCTTATGTCTGTTTTCCTCTGCCACCGCCAGGAAAGGAAAAGATAGAATTAGTAATAAGACAATTGCTATGGATTTAGTTTTCAAAACATACTACCCTTAGTATCCGCTCTTGACTTAAAATCTATAACTTCCTCTCCCCAATGGGGAGAGGGAAATAGCGGGCGGGCACAAGACCCGCCCTGCTGTTGAACCTCTAAACATAATTCTATCGCTTCTTCAATCCGAGGGTATAATTCCGCTAATGTTTTTGCCTGGGTATGGCAACCCCGGAGTTGGGGCACAGTAGCAACATAAACCCCATCTTCATCTTGCTCAATTAATACAGAAAAATGATATTTTCTCATTACGTTACTCCTCCTTCCAATCATGGGAGGTACCCTTTTTAACTAACTACCGCTCCCTTGGCTGCCGAACTAACCATTTTGGCGTAGCGCCTTAGATACCCGCCCTTGATTTTGGGTTCGGGGGCCTGCCAGGCCTTTTTGCGCCGGGCCTGTTCCTGCTCACTCACATCTAACTCCAGCTTGCGGGCGGAGATGTCAATTTTAATCGTGTCCCCCTCTTGCACCAGGGCGATGGGGCCGCCCTGCATGGCTTCCGGGCTGACGTGGCCGATGCAGGGGCCGCGGGTGCCGCCGGAGAAGCGCCCGTCGGTAATCAAGGCCACCCGCTCCCCCAGACCCATTCCTACCAGAGCCGCCGTCGGGGAAAGCATCTCGCGCATACCGGGGCCGCCCTTGGGGCCTTCATAGCGGATTACCACTACCTCACCGGCCTTGATTTGGGAATTCATAATGGCCTCAATGGCCGCCTCTTCACTGTCAAAGACCCGCGCCGGGCCGCTGAACTGTCTAACCTTATCCCCTACCGCTGATTGTTTGACTACCGCTCCATCGGGCGCCAGGTTGCCGAACAAAATGGCTATGCCGCCCTCAGCGTGGTAAGGAGTGTCCAGGGGTTGGATGATTTCTTCGCAAACCACTTTTCCAGCCTGGGCAATCTCTTTGATTCCCTGACCGCTGACAGTAGGGCTGTCGGCCAGGCTGTCTCGCAGGCGGTTCAGAATGGCGGGGATTCCCCCGGCGTAATCCAGATCCTCCATAAAGGCCTCCCCGCCGGGGCGCAGGTTGGTGATATGGGGAGTGGTGCGGCTGATCCGGTCAAACAATTCCAGAGGCAAATCCACCCCGGCCTCGTGGGCGATGGCCGGGATGTGCAAAATGGTGTTGGTAGATCCCCCCAGGGCCATGTCCACCCGGATGCCGTTCTTGAAAGCTCCTTTGGTCATAATTTGGCGGGGGGTAATGTCTTCCTTGACCAGATCAACCACCCGCCAACCGGAATCATATGCCAGCCTGCGCTTGCGGGCGGAAACCGCCAGGGCGGTGGCGCAACCGGGTAAAGACATGCCCATAGCCTCGGTCACGCAGGCCATGGTATTGGCCGTGTATAACCCCTGACAGGAACCGGCCCCGGGGCAGGCCTCCATTTCTAAAGCGCTTAATTCATCCCGGCTGATATCTCCATGCTGACAGCGTCCCACCGCCTCAAAGGTGTCCCGCACCAGCGACAGGCGCTGCATATTAT
>QIFF01000274.1 GCA_003230635.1 bacterium
GAGTAAGTGTGTAAATCTATCACGTTTAGAGGTAAATTCATTGCCAGTTCAGGCATTTGTGCTTGCGTGATATTTACCTATAATTCGGGGTATCGTAAGGCAATGAGCCACTATAATGAGCCCCAAAAACTAGACCACTTGCTAAGGTGGGTTTAGAGGTATAATAAATCCGATAAATTTAGCGACGGAGGTCAAAAATGGGACAAAAACGCAAACAATATAGCGCAACATTTAAGTTCAAAATCGCTCTGGAAGCAGCAAAAAACGGGCGAACAATCAGTCAGATAGCCAGTGAAAACAATCTTCATCCCAACCAAGTCAGCAACTGGAAAAAGCAATTACTGTCATACACGGATTATCAAAGTAATTACGGTGTTAAGATATAGCGCCAATACAAATAGTTAGACAAAAATTTAGCGTGACATAAGTAGCAGCAAATTCGGCGGATTTTGCGCAGAACGCGCCCCGACCATTATTGCCAATCGCCAATCGAAGCAACAAGAAGTCGGTGGCGTTGTTTTTTTTCGGGCTGATAGGCGAGAAAACCCCATAGCCATAGCCACCTGTTTCTTTGTTGAGCAGGCTGTTCAAGTCAAAGTTCATTGATCCTTAGGCAGGCTCAGAGCCTGCCCTGAGCGTTCGACTGAGTTCACGCCGAAGTCTTGCCGTAAGGGACAAGCTTTGAGACCACACTCCCGTCGCTCAAGGTGAAGAAGCGGATTGATGAATTTGTAGCCGAAAATGTCCGAATTTATACAGTAACCCCAGATTGCTGATGATCCCATCTCGTCCGCCGACATCCTTTGCTCCGGTCAATGGACGCAACCAGCGTTCGAACAAGGAAAGGGGAGCTTGAAAAACGTCGGTTTGTAAAGAGCATAACATTTTTCGGGCAAATCTACCTTTGAACAAGGTTTGTTTGAACAGGTTGACCGCAGCATACAAAATGAAAATGAAGTAAATGTGGGAAAGTACGCTGTTGTAATCGGTGGCGGGGAAATACTTCAAGCCCCAGTCATTTTTCAATTCTTCAAACAGGTCTTCTACCCGCCAGCGACCTTTGTAAGCGGCAATGACCCCTTCCGCACTGAGGCTGCTGGCGGGAATGTTGGTCAAGTAGGTGTAGTAGACCGTTTCCCACACTTCTTCGGTCAGGATATTCCCTTCTTCATCGCGCAGATAGCGGGTGCCTTTCTCATTTTTGAGTTTGAGCCGCTTGAGCCGCTTATCTTTGACCACAATCAGGCGCAATAGCCCTTCATAGTTATCAAAGCTGACTTGCTTGTGGGCGATGAGCGGCGGACCTCCCCTGGCTTTCCGCCCGGCTTCTGCTCTGGCTTCTCGCTCTTGCCGGGTGGATGCCTTTTCCCTCTTCCGCTTCTCTTGCTGCGAAGGGGTCAATTCCTCCTCGTAAGGACGGTATTGCTCCTCCTCAATCTCCGCCACCGCCTCCTGGACACTCTTGTACTTTTTGCCGGGGGTGATGAATGGGATTTTGCCCTTCTTCTCTGCCCCGCCCTGATTGAGTTCGTTGAAGGAGGCCTGCTTGTAGAAACCCTTGTCGAACATTATTATCTCGACCCGACCAGGCGCAGCTATTCTCCTGACCCCTGCGGCGATGTGGAGCAACTGTTTGCTGTCGGCGCTATTGCCCGGCGTCAGATGCAGATACAACACATCTTTCCTTTCCAAATCACAAGCCGCAAATAGTTTGTAAGCAACCACGTATTTCCCACTATGCGGGTCAATCGTTCCGCCCGTATTCTCGTGCCTGCCCCGCACTTCTATCAAACTGCTGTCTATCCCTACTCGTAGCCCTGCCCCCCCCCGATTGCGACGCGCCCGCTTCATTAACCGTTCATTGAGCGCTTCCAGTTTCTTGGCCTCGAACTCCTTGAAGGCCTTCCCCAATGTCACCTGACTGGGGGCCAATTTCAATAATCCCAACCCCTTGTTGTTGCCCAATTTCCTCGCCAACTGATTGATGTTCTTCGCCTCCAACACTAGCCGGTGCAACAACGCCAATACGATGTCTCGCTCGGTGTAGGTCGCATTATCTTTGCCCTCTTTCAAGCAGGCGACTAACTCGGCGATTATCCCCAATCCATCTATGAAATGCACAAAAAGATGAAATCCTATCCGCCCGATGTATGATTTCCGCTCTCTTAACACTCGACGTTGGGCATACTCCAATATCTGCTCATCCTTCAATTTCGCCACCCCCGCCAACTTGTAGACCTGATCTCTGAGCTGGCGCAGCGCCCACGATACCTTTTCCGACCCGAATTTCCCCTTGAACTCGCTCACCCGTGACGCCGATGGCACTGTTTCCCACCCTATCAGCCTCAACCAGGCCCGATGCCCCGGTTTAGCCAAAAATTCAAGCATCCCTTTCTGCGTTTGTCCAAACAAGGCGCACAAAAATAAAAATCTCACCCAACTTTCCAGACTGTATTCGTATCGAGATGACTCCGACTTGTAGTATTGCCCCGCTACTTCTTCCAAAAAACTCAAATCCAGCCGCTTCAACAACTGATAGAGCGTCCTGGGTATCCCCCGACTTCTGCGATTCAGGTATAGCCCCGCCTGGACAAGATACAGAATGATTGACCAGACCAACTCATCCCCTTTTGGAATGCGTATCAGTACTTCCTCTTCCTCTTCCTCCCCCAATTGTATCCGTAACTCCGATCCTCCGTCTGCTCCTGTTTTCAGTTCTGCTTTTAATTCGCTCATCAAACTTTCCTCCGGCTACTTTTGATACACTTATGATAGCCGGAAAAATTTGTTTGTTAAGATTTTACCACCGTAATTACTCTGTTAATCCGTGTACCATATCTCTATTTCAGCGTAAAAGTGTTAGTTTTACATAAGAAATTTGCCGGACTTCTATTAGAATTTGGCTGTAAGGCCCTGTCATTGGCCTTTACTCACAAAACTAGACTGTTACCGAAAATCTATCCTTCGTCACTCTATCGTTTCAACTTTGTTGCTGATTTGTACGTAGTAACTCCAATCTGGCTTTTGCCAAAAAAAATCAACGAACCTTGAGTTACAAACTCAACTTCTTGAAAATTGCCTCCGGGATATGTTTGATAACCCACATAATGCTCCACCAAAACCAGGGGAGATAAACCACATCTTGCCCCTTTTGAAGGGCCTGGTAAATCCCTTTGGCAATCACTTC
>QIFF01000136.1 GCA_003230635.1 bacterium
CCTTGCGCTGTTTGATATCGGGAACTTTCTCTATCACCTGCTGGCGCCATTGCCCCATTAAATTCAAAAACTCGGCGTATTCAGGGCCGAACTGCTGCTCCAGTTGGCGGCGGATTTTCTTGGCCAGGGCCGGACTTTTACCCCCGGTGGAAATGCTGATACACAAGTCCCCCCTCTTGACTATTGAGGGAACGATGAAGTTACAATATTCCGGCACATCCACAATATTAATCAGCAGATTGTACTCATCGGCTTCAGCCTTTAATTGCCGGTGTAATTTGCGGTCGTCGGTAGCCCCAATCAGCAGAAAGGCCCCCTGGGCATCCCCTTCCTTATAAAAACGCTCCAGCCAGCTAATCTGCTGCCGACCGGCCAATTCCCGCAGCTTGGGGGTCAAGCGCGGGCTGATAACCACTACCTGGGCGGCATACTCCAGCAGGGTCAAGACCTTGCGCTCAGCCACCTCTCCACCGCCTACCACCAGGCAGCGTTTGTTCCCCAGGTTTAAATAAATCGGGTAATAAGTGGGCAAGGAATTCTCCCCCAGTCATGCCAGAGCCAATAGTTTAAAGTATTCCTCACGGCTAATCTTGGCTGTTTTAAGGTTGTTCCGAATAACGAAAACCGGCAGTTCTTGATACATTGGAATGACTATTGGTCTTTTAATGTCGTCTTTGGCATAGATTAAGTGGTCACCCTTTTGGCGGACGAATTTAAACCCAGCCAGTTCAAAAACCCGACAAAGCTTTTTATATGAAATCGATGTGATTTTAGGCATGGTTTTAATGGGCGGCCAGTTGGACTTTTTCCATAACCAGAATCTCGGGCAGCTCTTTTTCTAATTCATCCCCATGCTTGATAAAACCCGCTTCTTCCAAAATATCCTGCAGGCTGCCTTTTTCCTCAGCCACCTCCAAAAAACCCTCTACTGCTTCTAACAGATTTTTTTTAGCCTCGCTAATGGTCTTACCACAACTGGATATGTCCAACTCCGGTGTGTAGGAAACGTAAAGAGAGCCTTCCCGCCAGACCTGGGTGGTAAATTTTATTTTCATAAACATCAACCTCCTTGCAAGATATAGTAGGTCGGGTTAAGAAGGAAATTATCAGCTTATAATAGCATGGGTAGGACATTTCGCAACACAAATTTTGCAGCGGTCGCACTTTTGGGGGTCAATTCGGGCGAGAAAGTTTTCTACAGTAATGGTGCCCTCTATCGGGCAGACCTTCTTGCAGATTCCACAGCCAATACAAGCCACCTTACACAGCTTCTTTGCCACCGGCCCCCTATCAACAGAATTACACAACACGGTAACCTGCTGCTCCAGCGGCACCATTTGAATTACGCTTTTAGGGCACTCCAGAACACACTTAGCGCAGCCAATGCAGCGCTCATCATCTACCGCAATCAAGCCTTCCGGGGTATAGCTAATCGCCTCCACCGGACATACTTTCACACATGACCCCAAACCCAGACAACCATAGGCGCAAGCCTTATCACCACCCGCCAGCAGGGCTGCTGCCTTGCAGTCCTGCACCCCCTGATAGATATATTTACTCTTGGCCTTGCACCTGTCCCCCTGACACCTGAGCCGGGCTATTATCTTGGCTTTCAGCTCAACCTCTACCCCCATTACCTCAGCCACGCCTAGAGCAACAGTCTCTCCGCCAGCTAAACAGCCATTTACCTCCGCCCCCTCGAGAGCCACCGCTTCGGCAAAGCTGTGGCAACCGGCAAAGCCGCAGGCACCGCAATTAATCCCAGGCAAAACATGCTCTATGGCCTCAACCTTGGGGTCAACATAAACGGCAAACTTCCTGGCGGCAATTCCCAGACCCAAACTGGAAACCAGGCCAATGCCGCCTAAAGTTAAAACTGCCTCAATCATTTTCTTCCCTTATTCCAAATAGGACAAAAACTTAATGGGACGCAGATTTGCGCAGATTTTCAGGATTATAAAGGGAAAAATCAGCGTTCATCTGCGTAAATCAGCGTCCCATTTTTCCTCTTGTTATTAAAGGCTTTTCGCTTAATCCCTGGTTCTGGGCCAAAATTCAATAATAAGCCTACTTCAATGTTAGTTGCCTTCAAATAGTTTAAAAGCTGAGCTTCGTGTTCAGCAGTAAGATTTTTTACCGCTTTGATTTCCAAAATGACATTATTTTCAACCAGAATATCAGCATAATATTCCCCCACAACCTCAGCCAGATAAAATACCTTAATCGGGCTTTGTGACACTACTGAAATATTCATTCTGCCAAATTCTAATAATAAAGCCTTCTCGTAAACCTTCTCCAAGAAACCGTATCCGAGAGTATTATACACTTTGTAGAAGGCCTTTATTATCCTTTCCGTCAGTTCTGTAAACTTATAATCCTGTAAATCAGCGTTCATCAGCGTCCTAATATTTTTTTGTTTTCCTACTCATTCTACATATCCTGTCTAAATTCTTTCTCAGCGTCCTTTAAAAGGCTATCATATCAAACCCATAAAACCAAAAAAGGCCAGGGACAACAAACCGGCGCTAATCAGGGCGATCGGCATTCCCTGAAAGGGCTTGGGCACATCAGACAGCGCCAACTGCTCCCGCATACCGGCAAATATAACCAAAGCCAAAGCAAATCCGGCGGCGGAAGCGGCGGAAAAAACCAGGGTTTCCAGGAAATTATAGCCCTCGTCAATGTTGATAATCGCCACCCCCAGCACCGCGCAGTTGGTGGTAATCAGGGGCAGGTACAGTCCCAAAGCCTGATACAGGGCCGGGCTGGTCTTCTGAATCACCATTTCCACAAACTGCACCAGGGCGGCAATCACCAGGATAAAGGCAATCGTCCGCAGGTAATCAAGCTCCAAGGGAACCAGGATAAAATTAGAAATCATCCAGGTAACCGCCCCGGCTACGGTCAGGACAAAGATTACCGCCAACCCCATCCCGATTGCCGAATCAAGCTTTTTGGAAACCCCCAAAAAGGGACAGTTACCCAGAAAGCGCGCCAGCAGGATATTGTTGACTAAAATCGCACTGATAATGATTAATAGGTAGTGCGTCATGGCTTAACCCTCTTTGGTTGCTATATTCATAAAACCCAGCATAAACCTTATTTAGGGGCGCAGCATTGTCCCTGAGTTGGCGGCTCTTTTGTTATGATATTCATAAAGCCCAGCATAAAACCCAGGGCGATAA
>QIFF01000168.1 GCA_003230635.1 bacterium
GCCCCTACTTAGGGAGGGTAACGGCTATGGTTGACCAGGAAAGCATTCGCACGGTTCCTCTTTTTGCCGACTTGGATGAGCAGGGCTTGGCGGCCCTGGCCCAAATTGTTCAGCTTGTCACCCATAAGAAGGGGGACTTCCTTTTTGATGAAACCACCCCGGAACCGCCGCTGTATATTATCAAGGAAGGGGCTGTTCGCCTGGCCGAGCGGGTCAAGGGGAGCAAAAAACAAACCCTGGCCGTCTTACATGCACCCGAATTTTTAGGGGAGCTTTCCCTGCTGGACGGCAAGCCCACCCTTGCCAGTGCAGAGGCAATAAAGGATGTTCAACTCTGGGTAATTAAGCGCACTGACTTTGAGCGTTTTTTGGAAATTCACCCCGGTGCCGGTTATTTGGTTTTAAAGGGTTTGTCCAAGAAGATTTGTGCCACTCTGCGCCATATAGACGAAGAATTCATTTACATGATTAAGTTTGTTTGGGAGTTAGGAGCCAAAATTTAAGGGTTCCCCTAAGAAAGGGTTGTTATTGAAAAGGTTGGCTGGCTGTTTCCTGGTATTGAGTACAATCAGCTCTTTACTGGTTGTCAATTCAAGCCTGGCGGCGGAGAAAAAGAGCGTTAACCAGCAATTGCTGGATTTATTAAAGCAGAAGAAGATAGTTTCCGAGCAGCAATACCGGGAATGGAACCAGCAGCTAAAGGAAGAGGAAAGTGAACGCCTCTCTTTGAAGTACAACCGGGGTTTGCGCCTGGAGCCTCGGGGAGGAAAATTCAGCCTGAAAATAAACGGGCGCATGGAGAATGACTTTACCTTTCTTGAGCATGGACACCCGGACGATGGCGGCTTCAAGGTGCGCCGCGCCTGGCTGACCATAATCGGCAGGGGCTACAAATATTTCGGCTTCAAGCTCCAGCCCGATTTCACCGGCTCTAGCCGCTTCCAGGACGCCTCAGTAGACATTACCTATTCCCCCCAACTGAAGTTCCGCATCGGCCAGTTTAAAACCCCCTTCAGCCTGGACTGGACTATTGCCTCCAAATACCGGGATTTTATGTTTCGCGCCCTGCCGGTTTTCAACCTTTCTCCGGGGCGTGACCGGGGGGCGCTTGTCCAGGGCGAGCTTGCCGAGGGCCAGCTCTTTTACGCCCTGGGGGTAATGAACGGCAGCCGCTTGGACCAGCGTGATGCAGACAAGCACAGGGACGTAGTCGCCCGCCTGGTATTCAGCCCCTTTCAAGATACAAATCAGCCGGCCCTGCGCGGCCTGCACTTTGGGGGTTCGCTAACCTATGGGAACCAAAACCTTAATATGGCCAATGACAGCAGCTCCTGGTGGAGTCAGGGGCGCCTGCAAAACCCGGCCAGCGGCACCACCTTCTTTCGGTTTGCTAACGGCGTGAGCCAGGACGGCGACCGCGGGCGCTACGGCCTGGAGGCCATCTGGATGTATGGCCCTCTCTCCTTAAGCGGGGAATGGATAAAAGTACAAATGGATAACTTGTCCGTAGGCAGCCAGCAAGGGGACTTTGGCATTAGCGGATATTACCTGGCACTGAGTTATTTTCTGACCGGCGAGGAACAAACCTTTAAAAATGGTATGACTGCCCCTATTACTCCAAAGAGCAGCTTTGATCCCGATAAAGACACCTGGGGGGCCTGGCAGCTGGTCGCCCGCTATGGGCAGGTGGATATAGACGAAGATTTATTGAGCAAAGGCTATGCCGACGCCAGCCGCTATACCAAGGGGGCTGCCAGCTACACCCTGGGGCTAGTCTGGTATCCCGCCCCCGTGATCAGAATAATGCTCAACTACATCCACACCAAATTTGACAACTCCATCCTCTTACTCACCCGATTTCAGTTTATGTTTTAGTAGGGGCCGACCTCTGTGTCGGCCCAAATCCGGGCGGTCAGAAACGACCGCCCCTACAGTGCAGGGCTGAAGCCCTGCACTACGAAAAAAAATGTAGGCTGGTGGCTTTAAAGGTGGCGAAGAGCTTACTGCCAACGGTTATTCCCATTTCTTCCACCGAGCTTGTGGTGACCTTAGCGACAATGGGGATGCCGATGTCCAGGGTGACGATGCTTATAAAGCCTCTCTTTTCTACGGTGCTGACCGTGCCGGAGAAGCAGTTGCGGGCGCTGGATTGAATTTTTATGGGCGATAGAATGATACCCTCAGCGGGCAAAAGCAGAAACCCTTCCTCACCAGCAAGCAAATTCTCCCCGGCAACGTAGAATTCAACCCCTTCCGCTAAAACCATTTTGCCCCTGTTCTTTTCCTCAATCCTGCCCCGAAATATATTATCATGCCCAACGAATTCGGCCACGAATTGGTTGACGGGTTTTTGGAAGACTTCTTGCGGTGAACCGACCTGAATAATTCTGCCTTGCTCCATAATCCCGATTTTATCACCCAGAGATAGGGCTTCTTCCATATCGTGGGTAATGTGGAGGATGGTTTTCTTGAATTCCCTGTGAATGCGCCGCAATTCCTGCTGCATTTTCTTCTTGCTTTGGTTATCCAGGGCGCTCAGGGGTTCGTCCAGCAATAAGATTTCCGGTTCCACCACCAGGGCGCGCGCCAGGGCGGTGCGCTGTTGTTCTCCCCCGGAGAGCGTCGGCGGGTAGCGGGATAATAAGCGACTGATGCCCAAAAAGTCCGCCATTTCCCTTGCAATTTCTTTTTGTTGTTGCTTAGGTAAGCCCTTTTGCTTGAGGCCGTAGGTAATATTTTGCGCCACCGTTAGATGGGGGAAGAGGGCATAATCCTGATAGACAATTCCCGCCCGGCGTAATTCCGGGGACAAGTCTGTGGCTTCTTGCCCCTTTATGTAAATATGCCCACTCTCAAGCTTGTGCAGCCCAGCAATGGCTTCCAGCAGCAGGGTTTTTCCCGCTCCGGTGGGGCCCAGCAGAATAAAATATTCCCCCGGCTTAATCCGGAGGTTGATATCCCTCAACTCAAAGGCAGCGAATTTTAGGTTTAAACCGGTAATCTTGATCATGATTTTTTCTTGGCATTTAGACTGCGTAAGCCAATAAATACCACCAGGCAAATGATTAGCAGAATTACGGCAACCGGCTGTGAGTATTTCAGGCCGTAGGCGTTGAAGCGTTCAAAAATCAGCACCGGGGCGGTCATGGGGTGATAAGCCAGAATCACCACCGCCCCAAACTCCGAAATGCCGCGCGCCCACATCATGATTGCCCCGGAGAGAATATGTCGCCGGGAAAGGGGGAGGGTAATCTCCATAAAAACCTTCCAGGGGCTGGCGCCCAGGGTGCGGGCAACCTTTTCCAAGCGAATGTCCACCGAGCGAAAGCCCTCTTTGGCGGCATTCACCAGAAAGGGGAGACTGACAAAGCACATGGCAATCACAATGCCTGCTGTCTCGCCCACAAAGCCCAGCCCCAGGGTTTTAAAGAAACGCCCCAGGAAAAATCTTCGGCCAAAAACCGTGAGCAGGGCAATGCCCGCTGCGGTGTGGGGAACTATAATCGGTAGGTCTATCAGCGCTTCAATAATGCTTTTACCCCAAAAGTCATGGCGGGCAAGCAGATAGGCCAGGGGGATACCGAAAATCAGGCAAAAGAGGGTGGCATACAAAGAAGCGCGCAAGGTCAACCAGATGGAGGCAATCACCTCCTGTTCCTGGGCGGTTTGCAGCAGGATTTCTTTGTCCACAGAGAATACCATCTTTAGGAGGGGAAATCCGATTAGGAAGACAAGGACGCTTGCCAGGAGGCTAAAGACGATAGTAGTCCAGGGCAGTTTGTTGGTGGTGTTCATTGGCGCAGTTCGGGCGGCAGCTTGTTTCTATTGCCGGTGACGAAAACCGGAGTAATCGGGGGCTGGCCGTTTTGGGCCATTATGCTTTGTCCCTGGGGGGAAATAACCAGTTTTACAAAGGCCAGGGCTGCCGGGTAATTGGGGGCGTTCTTGGGAATGGTGATGCCGTAAACCATCGCTCCCCCTTTTTTCTCAATCCAAGTGCCGGGCTTTTTCCCGGTGATTTTAATTGAAGCCTGCTGGTAAAAATCCGCATATTTGGCCGATTTTAGGCTGATTTGCTCGGGCAAGGTTACATATGGCATTTTATGTTGTTCACAAATTGAGCGGTAAATAAACAGATAATCTAATTCGCCGGCTTCCAGTAAAGCGATAAGATCTGTTTCCTTGGGTCGGACATTGCGCTGGGGGCAATTCCTGACCAGCTTCTGATAAAGGCCAGGGATTTCATAAAAAATTTCCGCCAACTGCCAGACCAATTGGGAGCGGTAGCCGCAGGGGTCGGCGTTGGGGTCGGCATGGCCATATTCAACTCCTTCCCGCAGCAGAATTTCCGGCCAGTTATCGCTGTTGATTTTGCCGGCGAACTTGCTGTCGGCTCGGTACATAATGGCCATTTCGTTGGTGGCGAAGCTCAAGTTCCAGTCGGCGTGTTTGGGAATTAGTAGCTGCTCGATAACCGTATAATCTGCCGAAGCCATTACATCACAGGGCCGCTCCAGGTCGCTTATTTTGCGGGCGCAGTTGCGTGAGCCGGCTGCCTCTGCCAGAATTCTTACCTGGGGGTACTTTTGCTTGAACACCTGGGACATTTCACGAAAGGGGATTGCCAGGGAGCCGGCATGGAAAATAATCAAGTCCCCGGATATTTCCTGAGCCAGTCCGGTTTTGCTGCTAAATATCCCAAGGATAACAAACAGAACTAGCAGGTAGTTTAAATAGAAAGTTTTTTTCATCTCTCCAGGGAGTATAAAACAGCGGCTGCCGGCCGCCCTTGTTAGACCCGCATTATTGACAAATAATGCGGGGCGACCGTCAAGTTTGTTGGCTGGCAAGGCGGCGCTGAATTTTTCGAGCGAGGCATACTAAAGCGTATGTTGAGCGAGA
>QIFF01000117.1 GCA_003230635.1 bacterium
ACACAGAGCAGTCCTGCGTTACCTCCCAACTCCTCCTCCGAGGTTACCTTAACGATTTTTTCTTCTTTATGCTGCAGGTAGTAGCTGCAACCACAACCGCAATAGGGACAAACCGAGGCTGCATGCTCCAATTCCCAGGGGCGGGCCTCAAAGGTCGAGAGCTTGCTGCTCAGGGCCCCTACCGGACAAACCGAGAGACACTGACCGCAAAACTCACAATTAGCCAATTGTTTCTGCGGATAACCAATGGTGGCTACCATGCCATGATGGGCAAAACCCAGTGCCCCGATATTACGCACTTCGTCGCAAACCCGCACGCATTTGCCGCAAAGCATACACTTCTGCAAGTCCCGCTGGATGAGGAAGTTAGTGGTGTCGGGGGGCTGGAGGGAAAGAGGCCGGGAACCAAAGCGGTCGTCTGTCACCCGCAGGTTAAAGGCCAGGTTCTGCAACTCACATTCCCCACCCTTATCGCAAACCAGGCAATCCAGGGGGTGGCGCAGAAGAAAAAGCTCAATCAGAGTTCTGCGAATTTCCTCTAAGCGGGGAGTATTGGTTCTAATCTCCATCCCTTCGGCTGCCGGCGTTGTGCAGGCTGCCGAGAGACTATCTATCCCCTTTACTTCCACCAGGCAAAGGCGGCAGGCCCCAAAGCGGGTCAGGTGGGGATGTTCACAAAGGGTGGGTATATAAATATTATAAGCCCTGGCCGCTTCCAGTACAGTGCTGCCCTGCTCTGCTTCTACTGAAGTATCATCTATGGTTAAATGAACCTTTTCAGGCATACATAAACCTTTCTTAAGAATTTGACAGGATTACAGGATAAAGCAAGATAAAAAAGTAAAAATCCTGTTAATCTCTTTGATACTAAACACTCCCTCGTATAATCTATAAGATTGCTTCACTCTTTTCAGTCGCTCACAATGACAACTTTGTAATGTCATTTGCTTCTAGTTAGCAAAATTCCTTTCCTAAGCATTTTCTCTCTTTTTTGCCAGATACACGCAGGATAAACAGGATGAAAAGAAGTTAAAAAATCCTGTTACATCTTGTTAATCCTGTCAAAATTTGTTTCCTATCGGGCAACGTTTTTCTTTAATATGTCCTTCAAACTCATCGCGGAAGTGGTTAATAAAGCTCAGGGCGGCGCTGGAAGCACCCAGCCCCAGGGGGCAAAAGCAGCCCGCTCGCAGGTTGTGCCCCAAGTCCACTACCAAATCTATTTCTTCCAAGCTGGCAGCTTGGAAGTTTTTGATCCGCCCCAGGATTTCCTTAATCCAACGGCTGCCCTCGCGGCAGGGGGTGCAGCGGCCGCAGGACTCATGCTCAAAGAAAGCGGCTATGTTGTGGGCCGCCCCTACCATGCAGGTATCCTCGTCCATCACAATCACCGCCCCTGAACCGAGCATGGAGCCGGCTACCGCCAGGTTGTGAAAATCCATCTTTACATCCAGTGAATTCTCTAATAAACAGGCGCTGGATGCCCCCCCCGGCAGAACCGCCTTGAAGCGCCTGCCGTTGCGAATCCCGCCGCCGTATTCATAAATCAACTCGCGCAAGGTGGTGCCCATGGGCAATTCATAATTGCCCGGTTTGTTGACGTGCCCGCTGAGGGAATATATCTTGGTGCCCGGGCATTCATCAGTACCGTACTGGCGATACCATTCATCCCCTTTGTTTACAATCCAGCGAATGTTGGTCAGGGTCTCTACGTTGTTGACGCAAGTGGGTTTCGCCCACAAACCCTGGTTGACCGGGTAAGGGGGTTTAATACGCGAGCGCCCGGCCTTGCCTTCCATGGAATCCAGTAGTGCGGTTTCCTCCCCGCAGATATAGGCCCCGGCTCCCCGAAAGATTTGGATTTTAAAATCAAAATCCGAGCCGAAGATTTTTTCTCCCAAATGATTGCGGGCTTCAGCCTCGGCAACCGCCTGCTCCAACATTCTGATGCCTTTATGATACTCCCCACGGATATAGACATAACCCTGATTGGCCCCAATGGCATAGCCGGTCAAGGCCATCCCCTCCAAAACCGCATGGGGGTCTTCCTCCAACAGGATACGATCCTTAAAAGTGCCCGGCTCCCCTTCATCGGCGTTGCAAATCACGTACTTGGGATAACCCTTATCCGCGGCGCAGAACTGCCACTTCATACCGGCGGGAAAGCCTGCCCCGCCGCGCCCGCGCAGCCCCGAGCGCTTGACTACATCCACCACCTCTTCGGGCACCATCTCATGCAGCGCCTTCTTCAGCGCCTGATAGCCCCCGTTGCGCAAATAGCCGTCCAGGGTCTCCGAATCAGGAGTACCAAGATTTTTGAATAAAACCCGCGTTTCCGGCAAAGTAAACTCCAGTTAATAGTCTTGCAAAATCTGCTTAACTTTTTCTGTGGTCAGGTGGGTGTAAAGTTTCTCGTTGATCAGCATTACCGGCCCCCGGTCGCAGGCCCCCAGGCAGGAAACCGCCTGAAGCGAGAATTTCTTATCCTCGGTTGTCTGACCGGGTTTGATCTTTAGCTCGTCTTCTATGATTTGCAAGACGTTTTCCGATTCCAGGACATAGCAGGAAATGCTGTTGCAAGCCAGAATGAGATTCTCTCCTTTGGGTGCCGTGTAAAGCAGGGTATAGAAAGTGGCAATCTCAAACAGGTCAACCTGGGGCATTTGCAGGTACGGCGCCAACTCGGCCAGCACTTCCTCCGCCAGGTACCCGTGTTGCTCCTGGACTTTATGCAATATGGACAATACCGCTCCCTGCTTAAAGGGATAGGCGGCAGCCAGTTCCTCAATTTCCTTCCACAATGACTTTGAAATGGGCATTTATTTTATCACCGTCTGAGGCTTAATTCCCCTGGCTTTAGTTCCGTCTCTGCGCTTGCGGCAGGCGTGTCCTTGCTCCAGGAGAGTTTTCTTGCTGCGGATTAGTATCCGGCGGTCAGCGGTTGCCAACTCATAAAGATCGGTGGAAACCAGGGCGGACACCGGACAGATTTCCACGCACAGCCCACAGAAGATACAGCGGGAAACATCAAGATAATATTCGTCAATCTGTTTTTTGTTGCCCTCGCCCATAGAGGTTACCAGATTAATGGCGTTGCTGGGGCAGACACGGGCACACAGACAGCAGCCGACACAAAGGTCTTCTTCCGGGGTCTCGGGCTTACGCACCAGGGCGACCT
>QIFF01000161.1 GCA_003230635.1 bacterium
ATTGAGATAATTCTCCGCATTAAAGACCTTCTCCACAACCAACGCTACAGCATCCGCGGCGCCAAGCAAAAACTGAAACAAGAGCTGGCACAAAAACAGGGAGATAAAAAATACTCCCCCCCCCAGTTAGAAGTCATAATTGAACAACAAAAGAAGCAGCTCCAGGAATTGTTAAACCTGCTGGAGCCGAACGAAGGTTAGCGGGCAATGGTAGGCCCTGGCCGAAGTCTCTAACCTTCATCGTTTTGTAATACCAGCAATAGCATCTTCTACCACCCCCCTTGATTAATTGGAGGAATAAAACATTTTCTTTCAATCAGCTGCCTGAAATATTTCTTCGGAAGTACGCAAAAACCGGATGAACTTTAAATCAGCTAGAGGGTTTTTAGGTGTTACAAATTTATTCAGGGAGTAAAACAAAAGCGTGAAGCTGACTACCGCTATATTCAGGTCATACAACACTGTGACCAGGATTGTTCCCATAATTAAAAGCATTTCCATGTCGCTGACGAAAATTGTTGTATGCCTGTGCCTGAGAAGAATTTTTTCTGTCAGTTTTGATTCATCAAGGAAAAACTCGTGCAACCACAGCTTGATCGGTAATAAATCACAGACATCGTAGCCGACCTTTAATAAGATACCAATAAATACAGCTTGCGGGATATAGGTAATTATATGCTGAAAGACAAGCATTTCCAGCAAGACAAAGACCCCTACAAATACTCCGGCGATACGCTGTGTCGCCCCTTCCTTAACCAACAATACCGACCTGATTGTGGCCTGTGCCCCCGGAATGCCTCCCACCAACGCGACAGCTCCGGTAGCTACGCTTTGCGCCATTAGTTCTTTACTTTGTTTTGTCTTTTCTCCGGTCATTTTATCAACCACCAAAGAAGTTAACAGGGTGTCAAGATAACAAAGCACGGCAAGCTGCAAGGCGAGGGGCAAAGCTTCTTTTACACAAGCGATAGACCAACTGGCGGTGGTGGGCCATTGACTTGCTACTAACTTACCGAAATCGCCGAGGCTATGTAAAGTGGCGGACATAGTTACATGTTCTATTGGTAAAGCTAATATATTTGTAACTACAGACATCAGTACCATTGCCCCTAGTGTGGAAGGAATCAAGTTGGCTGCTCTGGGTATAATTTTTTTCAGCAACACGGGTAGGACAAACAAAATAACGATTGTTGTCAGTGTAATGAGCAAATTAATGAACATAGGCCCTCCCACCGCTTGTTTACCCCCGAAACCAAAAAGATACTTCAACTGTCCCCGCCAGATCAAAACGGCAATGCCGCTCATAAAACCGGAAACAACCACATTGGAAACCAAAGTAATAAAACGGCCCATGCGAAAAACTGCCATCAAAAGCAACAAAACTGCTGTAAGAATAAAGACAATATTTATAAAGTGATCAGGATTAAATCCTCCAACAAGATGGTTTAAATGACCGTCATAAGCGGCGGCGACCACGACTGCGCTTATGGCGCTCATGGGGGCTGTCGGGCCCGAACATTTAATTCTGGTTCCGCCTAAAAGCGTGGCAAAAAAACAAAAAATGCCGGAGGAAATCATCCCGGCAAATGCCCCTCTGCCTGACAGAATGCCGAATGCGGCGCCTAAACTCAGAGCTATGAAACTGACAGTTAATCCAACAACAATATTGTGTAATACCTCAACGGCGAACTTTGTCTTTTTCATAACACCTTATCCTTTTGTAAACGGCGGGGGGAAAGTATCCCACAGCCATGTTTAATCCTTAGTTCAAAACGCTTTCCAGTTGAAATCTTTTTTCCAGCCGTTGGATAACCTCAAACACCTCAAGCCGATTTGCCGGATTTTCAAGAACATCGATAAATTCGGGCTGCTGCAACATATTGACCAGAATCTTTAATAACTGCAAGTGCTCCTTCTCCGTTTTTCCGAAAACGAAGAAGAGCTTATTCACCGGCCTTTTATCCATTGCTCCAAAGTCGATTTTGTTTTCCAGAAAACACAGGGAAATACTGGAATATTCAAAATTAAAGCGATAAGGGCGACGTGGATGCGGCAAGGCAGTCCCCTGCCCGATAGCGGTAGTACATAATCTTTCCCTGGTGATTATTGCTTTTGCTAATTCTTGGCGCCCAACCTCGGAACCTAGATAAATAATGTTGACAGCATTTTTCAGTACTTCTTCCGCTGAATTACCGGTGATTTTAAAGAAAATTCCTCCCGCCCTAAGGACATCGCTCAGCAATATCTCAGAGTTGTCATCTATTGTGGGATCATGAAGGTGTTCAGCCACATAAACCTCTGGTCTTTCCTCTTTCAACCAGGCTTCAACCTCCTTCCGGTAAAAGCGCCACTGCCGGCCCACCTTCACCGCGGGGAGTTCTCCCCTGTTGAGCAGCCTGTAAACCGTCTTTTGGGAAACTCCTAAATGTTCTGCCACCTCCTTGAGGTCTAGATAGGGCATAGGGAAAGTCCTCCTGTGGCCATTAGTGTCCATCTATGGCTAACAAATCTTAGCAACATAAAAATATTTTGTCAACAGAAATTTTCAGGCAGGAAGGGTTAAAACCAAGTGGCGTTCAACGGGAATTTAAAAAATTGCCGTCACTTAAAAAAGAACTTGGGCTGCCAAGAATTTTCTATCTGGTTGTTTTTAATAATGGCATTACTGGTATCCCCCAGGATGGGAAAGCGGCGGGTGCCGGAGATTTTATTGCCTTCAATCAGGGGGGAAGAACCGGGGTTGATATGAATGGCGGGCGGCCCGGAGCTGATTAAGTGGTTATTTTTAATAATTGCGCCGGAGCCAAAGAGCAGTAGACCGGGCCGGCCCTTGTTAGAAATTACATTACCCACAATGGTAGGGGATGTGTTCTCAACGATCACCCCCGCAGCCTTGTTGTCTTCAATCTTGTTGTTAATCAGCAGTGCTTCCCCCTCGGTGGTAGCGGTTGTCTGATACCCCATACCCATCCCGTAAGTAATGGATATACCCGCCTCGCTGTTCTGATAGACATGATTGTTCTCAATCCGGGGGGCGGAACCCCGCGCCTGGATACCGGGGCCGGAATTCTTGAAAACTTCGTTCTGAAGGATGAGGGAGGTGCTGGCGGTCAGGCTGATCCCGGCAGTACGGTTATTATAAATCAGGTTTTCTTTGATGGTGGGAGAGGCATTT
>QIFF01000098.1 GCA_003230635.1 bacterium
GGCATATGTTTGATATTCCGAGGATTAAATTTTGAGCATAACGCAGATATTGGGCGAAAAGGCCATTTTTCAAGGTGCCCTAAGGAGAGGAATAGCAAAAGATGATACGCCAGACATATCTGACCCGGGAGGGTTATGAAAAGATGAGGAAGGAGTTGGACTACCTGAAAAATGTGCGGCGGCGGGAAATATCCAAGGAGATCGGCGTCGCCCGCGCCCACGGGGATTTGAGTGAAAACGCTGAGTACGATGCCGCCAGGGAAGCCCAGGCTATGGTGGAGAAAAGAATTCCGGCCCTCTGCCAGGTGAGAATTATTGAGGATGAGAATATTCCCGACGACAAGGTCTATATTGGGGCCAAGGTAAGGGTTCGCGACCTCACTCGGGGTCGCGAGTTGAACTATATGCTGGTGTCTGAAGTAGAGTCCGACTCTTCCCAGGGCAAGATATCCACCACCGCCCCGATAGGTCGTGGATTGTTGGGATGTGAAGAGGGGGATATTATAGAGATTAAAGTTCCCGCCGGTATCTTAGAGTACGAAATCCTGGAAATAAGCCGCTGACGGCTTTTCCTTGATTTTCATCTTCTGATAAGAAGTTACAAAGCTGTTAAAATTTGTCCTTGACAGTAATGACATTTATGATAACATACATTATATGAGGCTGGTTCCTGGCTTTGGTAACTCTTTTAATTGTGCTTGATAAATCAGGCAATTGCCAGCCATAACCTTAATTTCTGGGAGGTAAGGGGAAATGAAAAAAGTTCTGGTAATGTTAATTGCTGCGGCAATGGTTTTTACTTTTGTCAGTCCGGCCTCAGCTGATTTGAGTGATGGATTAGTAGCTTACTACCCATTCAATGGGAATGCCCATGATGAAAGTGGAAACGGGAATGACGGGACTGTAAACGGGGCAACTTTGGCTGAGGATAGGTTTGGTGATGCTGACAGTGCCTATAGCTTTGATGGGTCTGGTGATTATGTAATGGTTCCTGCAGGAGCGCTGGATGATGATTTGAATGACATCCCTGGAATGTCGGCCTCTTTCTGGGTTTACCCGCATGCCATGCCGGTTGGTCAGGATTATTTTAGACCTTTCGTACACGGTGCCGGGGTTGGTGTTCATATGCAGAACCATAATGGTGCTAATAGAATCGTGGCCTCATTTTACACCACCGCATTCCCAAGCTATGTCTCATGCTGTCCACCAGGTGATAGATATTATCATAGAGACGGAACTACCAGCTACACTTTGCCTCTAAATAAATGGACACATATTGTTGCTGTCTATGACGGTAGTGACGTCAAAATATATGCCAATGGCAGTGGGCCCTTGGCTGATGAGAGTATGGGTGGGCAGGGTACAGGGAACCTTACTGGTTCTGGAAAATTTGATATTGGCGGTCAGAGTGATGAGTGGTTTGACGGTCTCATTGACGACACCCGTATATACGACCGTGCTCTTTCCGCTACTGAGATTCAGGAGCTTTATAATGAAGTTAAGAGTGTAGCTTTTTCTGACTTCACTCTCAGTAAAGCTATGGTCAAGTTCAAACATAACCCTACCCGTGACAAGTTTGAGGTTAGAGGTGAGTTTACCCTTGGCCTGAACACTGACGGGATTGACCCGGTTAATGAGGATGTGGTGCTGACAGTTGGAAGTTCCTCAATGACAATACCTGCCGGTTCTTTTGTAAAACACAAAGACAAATTTGAGTTTAAGGGCGTCATCAACGGCGGCGAGGTTAAGATGAAAATTGAGGGTATATATACAGATACATTCAAGTTTAAGGTAGAGGCAAAAGATCTTGATTTGACAGGCACGGCTAATCCCCTGGATATTGAGCTTAGTATTGGTGATGATAGGGGTACAGCCAATGTTAGACTGGAAGGCACCCTGTCATATTGATAATCCTGGCAGAGAAAAACCTTTCACACTTTCAATAATATAGTCTATTTGCTCCTCGGTTAAATCCGGGAATAAGGGCAGGGTTACAATGCGTTCGGCTACCCGCTCGGCTACCGGCAAGGGGCGATAAAACTGCCTGTAAAGCGGGTATAGGTGGTTGGGGAGGTAATGCACCCCGGTGGCAATGCCTTTCTCGGCCATGTAGCTGATAAATTTATCCCGCTGGTCTAATTTGATTACGTAGTTATGGCAGGCGCTGTAGGCATAATCCTTTTCCACCGGACACTCCAGCCAATCCAATTCGCTGAAGGCCTGGTTATACTGGGCGACAATCTGTCGCCGCCGCTGGTTTAGTTTTTCCAGCTTTTGCAGCTGCACCAGACCCAGGGCCGCCGGGATGTCGTGCAGATGGCATTTATATCCCAATTCCTTTACCTGATACTGCCAATTATAGTGCCTGCCGCCTTCGCTCCTGTCCCAGGTTCCCTTGTCAATCCCCAGCCAGCGCAGGCGGTTTAAGCGTTTTTGTTGGGCCTCATCGTTCAGGGTAATCATGCCCCCTTCCCCGCAGGCCAGGTTCTTGACCGCATGAAAGCTGAAACAGCCTGCATCCCCCAAACTCCCTGCTTTCTTCCCCTTATAGTGCGAGCCGGCGGCATGGGCGCAATCTTCAATCACCTTTAAGCCGTGTTTTTGCGCCAGCCCCAGAATGGCCTCCATATCGCAGGGGTGCCCCCCGTAGTGAACCACCATAATTGCCTTTGTACGGGGAGTGATTAAGCGGGCGATTTGGGCCGGGGATATATTCAGGGTGTCCTCTTCGATATCGGCAAAGACCGGGGTGGCGTTATTGTACAAGATGGCGTGATTGGTGGAGACAAAGGTCAAGGGGGTAGTAATGACCTCCCCCCCCTCCACTCCCATAACCTTCAGGGCCAGGTGCAGGGCCGCCGTGCCCGAGTTCACCCCCAGCGCATATTTTGTCCCAACGTATTGGGCGAATTTTTCCTCAAACTCTTTGGTCTTGGGCCCCAGGCCGAGCCAGCCGCTCTGGAACACCTCCCGCAAGACATCCAGTTCTTCCTGGCCGTAGCTGGGTTTAAATACAGGTATCATTTGTTTTCCACCATCTGCTTGGCGACTTCAAGCACGCTACTGACATAGTGCTCAAAGGTCCAGTGGTTGTTTACGTCCTCCAGGGCTTGCCTGCCTATTTCTTGGGCTGCGGCTGGATTCTCTATTAGGTAAAGAATCTTTTCCCTCAGGGCGGCGGCATCCCCCACTTTCACCAGAAAGCCGTTTTCGCCTTGCCGGATGTATTCCTGGTTGGAACTGGCCCTGGTCACTACCACCGGCTTGCCCAGGGCCATACCCTCCAGCATTACCACCATCCACACCGAGCGCAGCCGGGTTTTAAGCGGCACAACAACAACCTGCGCTTTGGCCAAG
>QIFF01000193.1 GCA_003230635.1 bacterium
GATTACGGCTAATCATTATGCGGCTTCTTTCCACATTCTCCTTAATTACCTGGCAAACCTCTTTGGTATTGAAAGGCTTGGTAAGGTAATCATTGGCTCCCTTCTTCATTGCCTCCACCGCAATCTGCTCTGAGCCATAAGCGGTCATGATAATGACCGGGATTTCCGGGGACTTGATCTTCATTTTAACCAGCACCGTCAAACCACTCATTCCCGGCATATTGACATCCAACATTACCAAGTCCGGCCTGTTTTGAGAAAACTCAGCTAAGCCTTCCTGGCCGTCCTCCGCGGTTATTATGTTATAACCCTCACTTCCCAGACGCATTGTCAACAGTTTGAGGGTGCGCAGGTCATTATCCACTAAAAGAACGGTGCCTTGCGAATTCACTGTATCACCACCTCTATGACAGGTTGGTTTCGCTTAGGGAGAAGCTTTCCGCCAGCCGCTTGATTCCTGCCAATAATTCAGCTTTATCCATAGTGTCTTTTTCCACCACCATCTTTACCCGCTTATGGAGCAACTTTCTATCGGCCATTTTTAAATTGTGCGGAACAAGGGCTACCACAGGAATTTCTTTAGTTTCTTCACCCTGGTGCAATCCATTAACCAGCTCAAACCCAATCCCCCCGCCCATAATCAAATCAACCAGCACCAGGCAGGGCAAAGCCTCTTTGGCAATTTTTATCCCCTCCTCACTGCTAAGAGCCTTTAGGGGCTTGAAGCCTTCTCTTCTCAGAAAAAAGGATATCTGCTGAAGCTCGCTGGGGGTTTCGCTGACAATCAAGACAGGAGGCCGACTGCTACCCTCCGCCGTCTGGCTGGACAAACTGGCCACCCGGGGCAACATCTTCAACCAATCAACCGGTTTTACAAAATAATCCACCGCCCCCAGGCTATACCCCAGCTCCTTGTTATCCACAATGGAAATAATCACCACGGGAATATCCTCAAGCACAGGGCTGGATTTTAATTCTTGCAAGACCTCCCAGCCGTCCCGTTCCGGCAACATAATATCCAAGGTAATCAAGCTGGGTTTAATCTCGCCGGCCATTTCAAGGGCCTGCCGGCCGGAGGTGGCGACAAATACCTGATAACCTTCCTTATTCAGATAGCACCTGAGCAACTCTGCCGCCTTGGGGTCATCCTCCACCACCAAGATGCGGCGTCCCTCCCGGGGAGGGGGAATCTTTACCGAAAGGTTGCATAAGTTTTTCCCATTGGAAAAACTGTCAAATTCCTCTTCGGGTGCAGGCAGCTCCCTCTCTTTACTTCTACCGTTCCCTTCCTCTTCAGTTACAACTGTTCCGTTGTCCTCCAGAACAGGGATGGTAAAGCTGAAGCAGCTTCCCTTGCCAAGTTCACTTTCCACCCAAATTTTCCCTTTATGCATTTCTACAAAACGCCTGGCCAAAGCCAAGCCCAAGCCCGTGCCCTCGTACTTCCTGGTGCAAGAACCGTCAACCTGGCGGAACTCTTCAAAAATCATATCAAACTCTTCCTCTTTCAATCCTATGCCGGTATCGCGCACATGAATCAAGTAACGCTCATCTTTGAGATCTGCTTCCAGGCGGATTGTGCCCCCTTCAGGAGTAAATTTAATTGCATTGCTTAATAGATTTAACAGGATTTGCTTAACCTTGCGGCCATCCGCATACATCTCACCAATTCGGTCATCCAGAGCAATTTCCAACAGTTGGTTGTTCTGGCTGATCAGGGAAGCTACTGTACGCTCTACCTCCTCCACCAACTGGGTGAAATCAAAAAACTCCATATTTAACTCTGCCTTGCCGGACTCAATTTTGGCAATATCCAGCACATCATTAATTAAAGACAGCAGGTGCCGCCCGCTCTCCAGGATGTCATTCAAGCATTGCTCCTGATCGCTGTTAAGCTCTCCGGTAATGCGATCCAGCATAAGCTCGGAAAAACCGTTAATGGCATTCAGTGGGGTGCGCAATTCATGGGACATATTGGCCAGAAATTCGGATTTCAGCCGGTTGGCTTCCTGCAAATCACGGTTGGCTTTTTCCAGCTTTTCCAGCAGCCTTACCTTTTCAATAGCAAAGGCCGCTTTAGTCGCCAACAGATTGAGAATAGACACTTCGCGTTGAGTGAAATGGCGGATCTTGAAGTCATCAACGTAAAGAATGCCCACAATATCTCCTTCGGAAATCAAGGGCACCGCCACCAGGGATTTAATCCCCTCAAACAGCATTACCGGATTATCAAAATTGGGTTCCTTACGAATATCTGCGATTACTACCGGAAATTTTTGCTCAAGTACATACTGAGTCAAGCCGCCCCTGCGTAATTTCCATTTAGTAATGCTGGCAAAATCCGCACTCAGGCCGATGGAAACCACCAGCTCCATCTCTTGAGTTTTCTTGTCATACAAAGCAAGGCTGCCGGCCGGGCTATTGGTAATATCCAGAGCACTGCGCACGATGGTTTCAAACACCTCGCTGGTACTGGCGGCGGAAACCAGCATCAGACCGATTTTATACAGGGCCTTGTGCTCCATTAGACTCTTTCGTATTTCGTGTTCCCTTTTCTTGCGCTCTTCCACCAAGCCCCAGAGGAGTTTAGCGCTCTGCCCGCCAATCATCTCGGTATGGGGGTTTTTATACTTGCTGATTATTTCAGCTACTTCCTTACTGCCGCTGACATTTACCAGCACGTCTATATCATCCCGTTCTAACAACTGGCGGTAATTATCGGTAACCGGGATATTATGCTGTCTGGCTAATTTGATGCCTTCTGCTTCCAGATTAAGATCAGCCACAGCAACGACACAGATGTCCTTATTCTGAAAGAAAATCGGCAATAAGGCCGTGCCTCCCTTGCCCGCACCAATAATAGCAACCCTGGTCAAGGCTAAACCTCCGGCAGCCGGGGGAAATACCTCCCGAATGGTAAGCATATAAATAATGATTACAACAAACTATTATAATTATCCCCCTCATTGTGATATTTGTCAACCAAAAAAGCAGAAAGCCAATGTTCAAAACCAGTTAGGGTAAATATAGGGGTGGGGCCAAGCCCCGCCCTCTTTTTAGGGGCAGCCGTAAGGGCTCCCCAAATCCGATATAGGGCAAGAAAAAACCTCGTTGGCGTGTTATAATTCAGGGAGTTGATAAAACCCTTGAATTCACCAACGAGGTGT
>QIFF01000328.1 GCA_003230635.1 bacterium
GGCTGCGGGAGTTTTACCTGGGCGAGCAGGGCTGCGCTTATCTTGACTTTGACGCCGCATTAAAGAAAAATCATCCCGGCGGCAGTTATGCCGAACTTTTGACCATTGCTTCGCTGCTTAAAACCTTGCAGGCCAACTTCCCCCAGATTAGGCAGGTGAAACTCTTAATCAACGGAGCCGAAATTGAAACCCTGGCCGGACATATTGATACCCGCTTTTCCTTCAGTCCCGAGAACTTGCCCTCAGGGCCTCTAATGTAGGGGGCGACCTCTGTGTCGCCCCTGGTCAACGGGCGGACAGAGACGTCCGCCCCTACGGAGCTTTTAATGCTGGAAGACATTCAAACCCAGAAAATCCTGATCCTGGACTTCGGGTCTCAATACACTCAGTTGATTGCCCGCCGCGTGCGGGAGTGCCGGGTCTATTGCCAGATTTTACCCTTTAACACCCCCTTGGAGCGGATTACTTGGAGCGGATTAAGGCCGCCCGGTCTAAAGGGGTTATTCTCTCCGGCGGCCCGGCCAGCATCTATAGCCCGCAGGCCCCCTGGTGTGATGAGCGTTTATTCGACCTGGGGATTCCCATCCTGGGTATCTGTTACGGGATGCAGCTTCTGACCAAGCACTTCGGCGGCAAGGTGGAGCGGGCGGAAAAGCGCGAGTACGGCAAGGCACAGCTTACCACTGACGATGTCAGCGACTTGTTCAGCGGCTTTAACCCTGGGGAAACAACTCAGGTCTGGATGAGTCATGGAGACAGGGTGCAGCAAATGCCAAGCGATTTTGTCCCCTTAGCCCATACTGACAATTCCCCGCTGGCCGCTGTGCGCCATGCCGGTTTGCCCCTCTTCGGGGTACAGTTTCACCCCGAGGTGGTGCACACCCCGCGGGGGGAGGAAATCCTGCGGAATTTTCTCTTTAAAGTCTGCCGGTGTGAACCCAGTTGGACGATGCTCTCCTTTGTAGAGGAAACGATAGCGCAAATCCGCAGGCAGGTAGGGGAGAAAAAGGTGATTTGCGGCCTAAGCGGCGGGGTGGATTCCTCCGTAGCCGCCCTCCTGCTGCACAAAGCCCTCGGCGACCAATTGACCTGCATCTTCGTCAACAACGGCCTGCTGCGCAAGGGCGAGGCCGAACAGGTGCTGAGAACCTTTCGGGACAGCTACCATATCAAGCTGGATTACGTGGATGCTGTGGAGCGTTTCCTGGAAAAGTTAAAAGGGGTGCTGGACCCGGAGAAAAAAAGAAAAATTATCGGCAACGAGTTTATCTACGTGTTTGAGGAAGAAGCCAGGCGCCTGGGAAAAGTGGACTTCCTGGCCCAGGGCACCCTTTACCCGGATGTGATTGAAAGCATTTCCGTCAAGGGGCCTTCCGCCACCATTAAATCCCATCACAACGTGGGCGGGCTGCCGGAAAAAATGCAGCTTCAATTGATTGAACCCCTGCGGGAGCTTTTCAAGGACGAGGTGCGGCTGGTGGGGCAGGAATTGGGGCTGCCGCAGGAAATCACCTGGCGCCACCCCTTCCCCGGCCCGGGCCTGGCCATCCGCATCCTGGGAGAAGTCACCGAAGAGCGGCTGAAAATCCTGCGCGCAGCCGACGCCGTGGTAATGGAAGAGATGAAAGACAGCGGCTGGTACCGTCAAGTCTGGCAGGCCTTCGCCGTGCTCCTGCCCATCAAAACCGTGGGCGTGATGGGGGACGAGCGCACCTATGAAAACGTGATTGCCCTGCGGGTGGTAACCAGCCAGGACGGCATGACCGCAGACTGGGTGCAACTGCCCCACGAACTGCTGGGCGCCATTTCCAACCGTATAATCAACGAAGTCAAGGGGGTCAACCGGGTGGTCTATGACATCAGCTCCAAACCCCCCAGCACCATAGAGTGGGAGTGACCCCCCCCTTTTTTTCACATTTAAGTTGAAAATTGCAAGTTTACCATGGAGCACAAAGGAATGACAAATGCCAAAGCCCAAATGTCAAATAAATGTCAAAGCTCAAATGACTAAATTTTTGACATTGGTTTTTTGGATTTGATTTGAACTTTGGATTTTGACATTTGACATTTTCCTGAACCTGTCAGGAGCAGGCTTTGTCAGGTTAAATTCAATCCTTCAACTTTTTAGGAAAGAACCAAAATGTTTTTAGGACGGGTAATGGGAACCGTGGTGGCAAGCCAGAAAGATCCGGGGCTGGAAGGGATTAAGCTCCTGGTAGTCCAACCCCTGAACCACCGCCTGGAACCCAGCCGCGACCCCCTGGTGGCGGTGGACACCATGCGCGCCGGGCCGGGGGAATTGGTCTTCCTGGAAGACGGCAGGGAAGCCTCCATGTCCCTGCCGACAACCTTCACCCCAGTTGACGCCGCCATAGTGGGGATTGTGGATAGGGTGGATGCCCCATAAAACTCCTAGTGCAGCCCTGGCAGGGCTAAACATGTCCTGATTTAACCTGTTTCTGACATGTTCAGGAATCAGGCAACTACATAAAGACATGTAGCCGCAGGCTTCAGCCTGCGAAAAATGGCGCAAGCTAAAGCTTGCGGCTACAAAGGATAACCATGACTGCTTTTACAGTTATTACAACGCTAGTTGGTCTTTTCTTGATGTACATAGCCGCACTATATGCAAAAAAACACTATGACAAAATAAGAAAGCGAGAAGATACAGACGTAAATATAAAACACGCTCCCCCGGCCCAAGACACCATCCCCCATCCCCCAACATCATACATGGCTCACCGCTATCCTTTACATAGGAATTTTACTGGCCGGGATGAGGAAAGAAAGATGCTTTCCGACTGGTTTGAAAAGGGGGAGGAACCTTTGCTGGCCCTGATTGCTATGGGTGGGATGGGCAAATCCAGTCTGGCCTGGATTTGGTCACAGGAAGATATTATAGACCAGGAAAAGGTGCCGGAGGGTTTGTTATGGTGGTCATTCTACGATACTGAGTCCGGTTTTGAAAACTTTGTGGATGCTGCCCTGAAATATGTCAGCGGCGGGGAAGTCTCCCCCGAGGGAGATAAATCCTTGCGGGATAAAATGAGTGACCTGTACAATATCCTCTGCCAACACCGTTTTTTGTTGATTCTGGATGGTGTGGAGCGGTTGTTACGGGCCTATGCCGGGCAATCCGGCCCTTATAAAGAAAAGAAAGTAAAGAAGGGCAGTGATGGTTGTTCCTTTTTTTCCCCACAGGTCGGTCAATTTTTCCAGGACTTAGCCAACACCCAAAGTAAAATATTGCTGACCAGCCGTATATTCCCCCGTGAATTAGAAGGTCTGGATGGAGACCCCCTTGAAGATTTTAGGAAGGAAAAACTTCCTGAGTTTTCTTCGCAGGATGCCCTAAATTTTTTCCACCGCCAGAAACTTAACTGGCAGCGGGCAGAGGTAGATCAAGTATGCCAAAAATTTGGCTATCTGCCGTTACATGTACGCTTGTTTACTGGTTTTATCACTAGTGTCCAATTATAAGTCAAATAATAACAACTGCTTACAGGGCACATCCTTTGGGGCTGTGTAATTGTGCTCAGTAAGTACTTG
>QIFF01000067.1 GCA_003230635.1 bacterium
TGCTCCTTCAGCCTCTCGGACACCTCTCCCTAATCTTTGTAGGGTTGTTTGTTTAGGGCACCTTTAGGGTTGCTGCCTCGGCGGTAGGGTACTATATAGATAATGGTAAGCTAATGTAGCATAAAAGGGGGACAGCGTCAACAGTGTTTCCCCCCAAAAAATAGACAGGGGAATGGTCATGGCCTACAAAAAGCTTGACCTGGAAGACTTGATCTGGCATAATTGCCACACCTTGGGAAGAGTAACCTTGTTGAGGGTACCTTGAGCCATAAAAAAAGGGAGAAAGTGTGCGGGTAAACAAGCTTTGTAAGCTTGGTTTGTGGTTAGCAATTTTTACCGTGCTGGGGTTGACTGCCTCCCGGCAGGTGTATGCTGTGTCTTACGCCGTTACCGATCTCGGCGCCTTAGGCGGTGACTGGAGCTTTGCTTTCGGCATCAATGATTCCGCTCAGGTGGTTGGTGGGGCGGAAGTGGGGGCAGCACCGGATAACTGGGAACATGCCTTCCTCTGGGAGGCCGGAACCGGGATGACTGACCTGGGCACCTTAGGCTCAGGCGACGTATATAGTGCGTCCCAGGGTGTCAATGATTCCGGTCAGGTGGTAGGCTGGTCCGATGACACGGGGTCTGTGGAGCATGCCTTTCTTTGGAAAAACGATGGGAACCCTATGACTAGCCTGGGTACCCTCGATGGTGCCGAGAGCAGGGCCTACGGCATTAATAACGCTACTCAGGTGGTAGGCGGTGCCGATATTAATATGGCGGGAGACCGGCATCCCTTCCTATGGGAAGCTGGAACGATGACTGACCTGGGCACTTTTGGCGGTAGTTGGGGTGAGGCCTACGCTATTAACGATGACAGCCAGGTGGTCGGTGAGGCGGATACCCTTACACCGGATCAGTGGCGTGCCTTCCGTTGGGAAAATGATACGATGACTGATTTGGGTACCTTAGGCGGTTTATCCAGCGGTGCCCGCGGCGTCAACGGCCATGGCGATGTGGTTGGTTGGGCGGATACAGATGTGCCGGATCCAGAGCTGGATCTCGGGCATGCCTTCCTTTTTGAAGATGGAATTGGTATGACTGACCTGGGCACCTTAAGCGGCGCATACAGTGAGGCGTTAGGTGTTAATGACTCTACCCAGGTAGTCGGTTGGGCGGAAATTAATATGGCGGGAGACCGGCATGCGTTTCTCTGGGAAGACGACGTGATGACTGACCTCAACGACTTGCTTCTTCCCGGCTCCGGATGGGATCTGCGTAAGGCGACCGGGATCAATAGTGCCGGGCAGATTGTAGGATGGGGAGATAACGGTGAAGACCGTCGTGCTTTCCTCTTAACTCCTGTTCCCGAACCCGCCAGCATGTTGCTTCTGGGTTCTGGCTTGCTTGGGATGCTCGGTTTCAAGAAGAAGAAATTCTTCCGGCCTTGAGGGGTAGTCGTTCCTGACCACATATTTGAGCTTTGTCATTTCCGCTATATCCCTTCCGTTTTTCTGCCTCAGCAGGGAGTTTTTTTTACTCTATTCCACTCTTGACAGGGCAATAACTATCAATTATAGTCTGTTTGGCATTGGCTTATAAGCAAGGACAAAAAATGCAACTGACGGTCTTAAAATCCAAAATTCACCGGGCGAAGGTGACGGAAGCTAACCTGGAGTACGATGGCAGTTTGACCATTGACGAAACCCTCCTCAGATCGGCCAATATCCGGCCCTATGAGCAGATAGCGGTATATAATCTAGCCAACGGCAAGCGCTTTGAAACCTATGCTATCCCAGGGCCTGCCAATTCGGGCACAATTTGTGTCAATGGGGCTGCGGCCCATCTGGCCGAAGTAGGGGATTTGGTAATCATTGCCGCTTATGGGAGGATAGATGCCGGGGAGGCTCTGAGTTTTAAGCCGCGCATTGTCAAGGTGGACGAACACAACCGGATTAAAAACAGCCCCAATGGTAATGGGCGATAGCCGCATGGCTAGATTAGATTTACACCTGCATACCCCCGCCTCACGTTGTTTTTCCGACCAAATAGACGAAAACACCTGCCGGCGCCTGGTAGAGCGGGCGCTTGAAGTCGGCCTGGACATGGTGGCGGTTACCGACCACCATTCGGTGGAGTATGTCGATAGGATGCGCCGGGCGGCCCGGGATACCCCACTGGTGGTTCTGCCCGGAGTGGAGTTGTCCACCCGCCTGGGAGAAATAGACGAGGTTTTCTTTCTCGCCATTTTTCCGGAGAACACGCCTCAGCAAGATTTAAGGAATTTGTTGGCAGTGCTCGGTGTTGACAGCTCCCACTGGGGTGACTGTCAATACCGGCTGCCAAAGCCCCTGGAGCTGATTATCCGGCAGGTAAATGAATTGGGCGGCTTGTTAATCAGCGACCACCTGGACAAGACCCCTCAGCGCCGCCGCGCCTTTGCCCCCCTCATCCGCAATTACAGCATCAGGCTGTTTGACTTGAAAGACGCCGCCTTTGCCCGCCAGATTGAAGAGATGCTCCCCCCCGGAGAGCAAGCCTTTTGCTTTACCTTCTCCGACGCCCACGGGGTGGGAAAAATGGGGCAGGTCTATTCCGAAGTGCCGCTGGCAGAGTGTTCCTGGCGGGGATTTAGAGAATGGGTGGGGTAGGGTGGGCTGTGCCCACCTTTTGGGATTGGTGGGCGCAGCCCACCCTACTCTTGCTACCACCTCCAGCCAAAAACCTTCCAGAGCATAGCTGCCATCAGCCCAAGCACAAATACGAGAATGTGAAGGGCTATAGCAATTCGGTTAAGGGCTTGGTTATTGCTTTGAAGAATGGCAATTATTCTGGCCGAATTCCTATCATCCATAGTTCACATCCATTTCTCGGCAAGCAAGACCATTCCCATCGTCAAGCCTATACAAAAAAGGATAAGCAGTATTTGCAGGAATATTGACATCCTGGGGGACATGATGTTGTCTCCTTTCTTCCCCTGGCCCCCAAATAAAAAAGGGGCTAAACAGTTCTTACCGGCAACCGCGAAGTAAATCCGGTAAAAGACCGCCGCCCCTTGTGCTATGCCGAAACATAGCACTGACAGCAGCCTCTTTCCTCCTTCGCGGTTAGGCGGGCTTCCCCCGCCTTTAAGAAAAAGACTGAACCATATTCAATTATAGGTCATGGCAGTGATTCAATTATAGGTCATGGCAGTGGCCATGACCTACCCACATGCGGGGTAGGTCGGGGCCACTGCCCCGACTACTTTAGCTTAGCGTTTTTCCCCTTTCCTGTCAAGAACCCAGCAATTTGCGGGCGGTTGCGGCGATTCCCTCGGCGTCCAGTTTGTATTTACGGCGTATTTGGGCTGAAGTCCCGTGTTCTACGAATTCGTCCGGGATGCCCAGGCGGGCTGTTTTGACAGAGAATAATTCTTCTTCTTGCAAGACCTCCAGAACTGCACTGCCGAATCCCCCCTGTAACATCCCCTCTTCAACCGTAACTAGATAACCAATTTGTTTTGCCAGGCGGCTGATTAACTCTCTGTCCAGGGGCTTGACGAATCTGGCGTTGACTACAGCGGCCTTGATGCCGGAGACGGCCAACTGCCGGGCTGCCTCTTGGGCCGGGGCCACTGTGTTGCCGATTGCCAGGAGGAGAATGTCGTCTCCCTCTTGCAGTATTTCGGCCTTGCCCAGGGGCAGTGCCCTGAATTCCTTGTCCAGGGGGACACCCAGGCCGGGGTCGCGGGGGTAGCGCAGTGAGCTTGGCCGGGGCAGTTGCAGGGAGGTATAGAGCATGTGGCGCAGTTCGTTTTCGTCCTTGGGGGCCATTACCACCATATTGGGCAGGCTGCGCAGGTAGGCGTAGTCAAAGAGGCCGTTGTGGGTGGGGCCGTCGGCCCCCACAATTCCCCCCCTGTCCAGGGCAAAGGTTACGGGCAGGTTTTGCAGGCAGACGTCATGCAGAATTTGGTCATAGGTGCGCTGGAGAAAGGTAGAGTAAATCGCCACTACCGGACGCAGGTTTTCCGCAGCCAGGCCGGCGGCAAAGGTTACCGCGTGCTGCTCGGCAATGCCTACGTCATAAAAACGGCCGGGGAAGGCTTGGGCAAACTGGTCCAAGCCCGTTCCTTCGGGCATGGCGGCGGTAATGGCAATAACCCTGGGGTCCTGTTCCCCCAATTCGGTAATGGCCTGGGCAAAGAATTTGGTGTAAGATTGAACCCCGGTTTTTTTCTTGAAGGCACCGGTTTTGATGTCAAAGGGGGCGGCGCTGTGATAGGAATGGGGGTGTTCTTCGGCGGCGGGAAAGCCCTTGCCCTTCTTGGTTACCAGATGGATTAGAATTGGCCCCTCGAGCTTTTTAATCGCAACAAATGTCTGAATTAACTCCTCCAGGTTGTGCCCGGGAATCGGCCCAAAATACTCAAAGCCCATCTCGTCAAACAGGGTGGTGGGCACCATCAGGCTTTTCATAGCATCTTTCAGCCGCACCACCCCGGTCAGCATTTGCTTGCCTACCAGCGGAATGGCGGTGAAGGCGTGGTCAATTTCTTTTTTCAGTTTGTGATAGGCCCGGCCGGTGATAATGTGATTAAGGTAAGAGGGGAAGGCCCCTACATTAGGGGAGATAGACATTTCATTGTCGTTCAGAATCACAATAAGGTTGTGTTTCATACTGCCGGCGTTGTTAATGGCTTCAAAGGCCATCCCCCCTGTCATTGAGCCGTCACCGATCACCGCAATAGCGTGGTGGTTTTCCCCCTTGTGGTTCATGCCTTCCGCCATACCCAGGGCGGCGGAAATGGAGGTGCTGGCGTGGCCGGTGTTGAAGGCGTCGTAAGGGCTTTCCTCCCGCCTGGGGAAGCCGCTCAGACCCTCTGCTTGACGCAGGGTGTGGAATCTATCCCTGCGGCCGGTCAGGAGTTTATGGGCGTAGCCCTGGTGCCCTACGTCCCAGACAATCTTGTCCTGGGGGGTGTTAAACACATAATGCAGGGCAATGGTCAGCTCCACCGCCCCCAGGCTGGAAGCCAGGTGCCCCCCGGTCCGGGAGACAGTCTTAATAATCTGCTCCCGCAATTCCCTGGCCAGGAGGGGTAGTTTGTACACCGGCAGTTTGCGCAAATCAGCCGGGTCATTGATTTGACTCAAAAGTGATTTTTGGGGGGTCATGTTAGTTGCTATCTCCGCCGCTGAAGAATAAAGTTAGCCAGGGCTTTTAAATTCGCTGCCTTTTTTCCTATAACCTCTAAATCCCGGCAGGCATGTTTTATGAGATCCTGAGCCTGCTGTTTGGCGTCGGCCATGCCCCAGGTGGCGGGGTAGGTCAGCTTGTGATTAACCAGGTCGCTTCCCTGGGGTTTACCCATTTCTTGTTCAGAACCTTTTATATCCAGGATGTCGTCCATAATCTGGAAGGCCAGGCCAATCCTTTCCCCATAACTGGTCAAGGCGGCCAGTTGCCGTTTGTCGGCTCCGCCTGCCAAGGCCCCCATCCTTAAGGCCACCCGAAAGAGCGCCCCTGTTTTATGGGTATGGATGTATTCCAAAAGGGGCGCCAGCACCTGGGGGGAAGCCTTTTCCTCGGGGGAGGAGATGTATTCCCCCCCGGTTGCATGGATGTCAGCCACCTGACCGCCGATTAAGCCGTTACTGCCGGCTGCCTGGGATACCTCCCGCATGATTTGCAACTGCAATTTGGCGGGCAGCCCGCTGTCCTTAGCCAACAGGCAGAAGGCCTGGGTAAGTAAAGCATCCCCGGCCAGAATGGCCATATTTTCGCCGAACGCCTTGTGGCTGGCCGGCTGCCCCCGGCGGTAATCGTCGTTGTCCATCGCCGGCAGGTCATCGTGGATTAAAGAATAGGTGTGAATTAACTCCAGGGAGCAAGACAAGGGTAAAAGCACAGCCGTATCTCCCCCCACCGCTTCACAGGCCGCCAAGGCCAGAATCGGGCGCAGGCGCTTGCCGCCGGCAAAGAGGGTATAGCGCATGGCTTTATGAATGGAGGGGGGGAAATCTCCCTCGGCCGGCAGGTAACAATCCAAGAATTGGTCAATCAGTTGTTTCTTTTCAGCTAAATAATCTGCAATGTGCATACAATCTCTCAAGGGCACCTTGAAAAATGGCCTTTTCGCCCAATATCTGCGTTATGCTCAAAATTTAATCCTCGGAATATCAGACATATGCCTGCGGTTAAATTTTTCGCATGCCTTGAT
>QIFF01000289.1 GCA_003230635.1 bacterium
AGAGGGTGGGATTCGAACCCACGGGACGATTGCTCGCCCAACGGTTTTCGAGACCGCCCGATTCAACCGCTCTCGCACCTCTCCGCAATATTTATAGCCCCTGCCCTTATCGGCGTGCCTTAAAGAAATCCTGCAAGAGTTTTCCTGATTCTTCTGCTCTAATCCCGGAGATTACTTCCAATTGGTGATTCAGCCGTTTGTCCTGCAAAATATTATACAAAGAACAGACCGCCCCGGCTTTGGGGTCGGCGGCGCCATAAATCAGGGTCGCCACCCGCGCCTGAACCAAAGCACCGGCACACATCGGGCACGGTTCCAGGGTAACATAAACCCGCACCCGGCTCAATCGCCAACTGCGCAGCTTGGCGGCAGCCTGCTGGAGGGCAATCATTTCGGCGTGGGCGGTGGGATCCTTAAGGGATTCGCGCATGTTATGGGCTTGAGCAATAATTTCCCCATCCAGAACAACCACCGCCCCGACCGGCACCTCCCTTTCCTGAAAAGCCCGGCGGGCTTCTTCTAAGGCGACTTCCATCCATTTTTGGTCACTAGGCATAATTAACCACAGAGTAGGGCATCTAACACCATGTCCTTAGGTAGCAAGAATAAGTTACATGATGTAAGGGTTGGTGCTTGCCCCTGTAGGGCTGGAGTGAGCAAAGAAAGCAGAGGGTTTCGAAACCTATTTTGTTTTTGGGGGTTCTACATATTCTAAAAGTTCATCAAGGTTTCGTTTAAATTTTGTATCTATTACAATTTTATTATCCTTTCCAATACTCAAGATGTTCATATCCAGCAAATGGGATATTTTCCCTTCAACCCAATAGGTTGCCCACCTCTCTTCGCGGGGAAGGGGCCGACGATCATCTGGCCCAAGCTCTGAGCGGTGCTTATGGTATTCTTTCGTTAAGTTATTTAGTTGTATTTGTTTAAGCAGCTTATCCTCATCTTCTAAACTCGTTTGAAGTGTCTCTAAATATAATGTCCCGTTTTGAATATAATCCTTTATTAGTATGTTCTTTGTACTTTTGTCTTTTTTAATTGTTTTTCCCCAGAGTGATGCGATTTTTTTTCTACGTAATGTTTTTTCCATCTTATCCTTCAAAACATCAAATTGTTCACCTATAAAATACATAAACATTACAGACAATACGGATAAAATGCACAAAGCTGCAAATCTAATTGAATGAACCAGAACTGTTCCACTAAGCACCTCAGCTACAATAGTCCTTTTGTCCTTACTTTCCCAGGTCTTGATGGGTATGATTTTATCTATTCCTGCGATTTTCCCAATGGGGATTATTTCTGGTGTTATATCTTTTTTATGAAGGACAAGAATTTCAATTGTGCAGAACTTTTCCCTTTCAAAAATAACCTTGTTAAATTCTACAGTATTTTTTTCAGCCAACTGGGGGTTCAATTTTGATTTTAAATAGCCAGAGGTATTATTTTTCATCAAGTTTACATTAATAATTGTTCCGTTTTGTACCTGAAACCCCCAAACATCACTCTGATCATAATGGTTCTGTAAAATATCGATTTCCCCAATGTTTTCAATGCGGATTGTGTAAATAAGAAGGTTTAGATTTTTCTCTTGGATGTTTTTCTCTTGAAAAAGGATAGTGAGATCCTTTATAGGTTTATGGACATCAAGAACATTTGTTTTGTTTGTGATTTCGAAAGAAAGATTTGGTTTTTTTTCATGCAATGTTGAATATACGGTAAATATAACACCGACAATTCCAATTAAACCAAACAAAAAAGCCCAATTAATTTTTTTATAGAAAGGCTTAGGTTCTTCGTCAGGCAGTATAATTTTGCCAGACTCCTCGTAATCTATCTTAACTTTATTGATTTGAACCGCTTGCATAGGACTAGAAATCTTCGTTGGTTGTGTAAACATCTATAACAAAAAAGGGGTTAGAGGTTTTACCCCTAACCCCTAGTGTATTTTGGTGCGCCCAGAGGGATTCGAACCCCCGACCTACTGATTCGTAGTCAGTCGCTCTATCCAAGCTGAGCCATGGGCGCACGATTGAGATTGGTTAGTTATATTACCACAGGCGGGAAATAAATCAACGCAAAACTTAAAGGGTGCCTTGAGATCCTAGAGCGCCAGCATACGCTCAATAGATACCTTGGCCTTGAGCCTGATGTCTTCCTGAACGGTGATGCGGTGCTGTAGATGCTCCAGGGCGTCGGCTACCTTCTCCAGGGTGGTCAGTTTCATGTTGGGGCAGATCAACTTCTGGGTCGCCAGGTAAAAGCGTTTATGGGGGTGGGTTTTTTGCAGCCGGTAGGCCAACCCCAGTTCGGTACCAATGATAAACTCTTCCGCCTCGCTTTGCTCTACATACTTAAGTATCCCGCCGGTGCTCAGGGCTTCATCGGCCAGCATAATCACTTCCAGGCGGCATTCGGGGTGCACTACACACTTGGCCTGGGGGTGTTTTTCCCGGGCTGCCACAATATCCTCGGCGGTAACGTGGTAGTGGGTAGGGCAGAAACCGGGCCAGAAGATGATTTCGGCTTTGGTGCGGGAAGCGGCAAAACGCCCCAGGTGTTCGTCCGGCACAAAGAGGATTTCTTTGGCCTCATTGAGGGATTCTATTACCTGAATAGCGTTGGTAGAGGTGCAGCAGATGTCGGATTCAGCCTTGATTTCGGCTGAGGTGTTGACGTAACAAACCACGGGGGCATTGGGGTGCTCGGCCTTTTTACGGCGCAGCCCCTCGGCGTCAATCATGTCCGCCATAGGGCAGCCGGCCCTGGGGTCAGGCAGTAACACTGTCTTTTGGGGAGAGAGAATAGCAGCGGTCTCCGCCATGAAGTTCACCCCGCAAAAGACAATCACCTCGGCCTCGGTCTGGGCCGCCTGGCGGCTTAATCCCAGCGAATCGCCCACATAATCGGCAATGTCCTGCACTTCTCCCCGCTGGTAGTTATGGGCCAAAATAACCGCATTGCGCTCCTTGCGCAGGCGCTGGATTTTTTCAATATAATAGCTGTCCTCTTTGAAATCATCTTGTAGCAGACTCATTTATAAATTCCTTCCTTCAGGGCACCTTGAAAAATGGCCTTTTCGCCCAATATCTGCGTTATGCTCAAAATTTAATCCTCGGAATATCAAACATATGCCTGCGGTTATTTTCGCATGCCTTGATCTTGAATGAAAATTCTCATTTTTCAAGGTACCCTTCGTTCATACTCCCAGTGCGATAGCCTTGCAAGTCCAGGGCGACATAATTATAGCCGATTTCCTTTAGCTTGGCAACTATGGCCTGGCGCAAACCCGGAGCGGCCAGGTGTTCTATGGCCTTGGGTTCCACTTCCAGCCGGGCCAGGTCGCCGTGATGGCGCACCCGCACCTGGCGCAAACCCTGCTCCAGAAGATAGCGCTCGGCCGCAGCCACCATTTTTAATTTAGCCGGAGTGATGCGTTCCCCGTAAGGAAAGCGCGAGGCCAGGCAGGCAAAAGCGGGTTTGTCCCAGGTGGGCAGACCCAACTGGCGGGAAAGGGTGCGGATTCCCTCTTTGCTCAGGCCGACCTCCTGCAGGGGACTTCTTACTCCCAATTCCTGAGCGCCCCGGCGGCCCGGGCGATGGTCTGCCAGGTCGCTGGCGTTGCTCCCGTCAAGCACCCAGGAGATGCCCTGTTCAGCAGCCAGTTGCTTCAGTTTGCCGAACAGCTCCCGCTTGCAATAATAGCAGCGGTCGGTGGGGTTAGCGGCAAAGTGCTCTATATCCAACTCTTCCGAGCTGATGGTTATTTGCTTGAAACCCAGTTGCTGGGCCAACTTCCGGCTGGCCTTATACTCCCAGTCGGGGTAGGTCTCCGAACGGGCGGTGACGCCGAGCGCTTTCTCCCCCAGCACATCAGTAGCCACCTTCAGCAAGAAGGTACTGTCCACCCCTCCGGAATAGGCAATCATAACGCTACCCATTTCGCTTAAAATTTGTTTGAGTTTGGCTAGTTTTTCTTGCATTGCAACTGTTCCTTTTCTCCAGCGCTCTCTATCCAACTACCGCCGACTACCGTATCTTCCTGATAAAAAACTACCGCCTGCCCGGGGGTGATGGCGCGCTGGGGTTGAGCAAATTCCACCAACACCTGGTCGTTTTCCAGGGGATAAAGCGTGGCCTCGGCCGCCTGATGGCGGTAGCGAATTTGCGCTCGCACCTTGAGAGGGCGAGTAAAGCTATCCAAATTCCCACCTTTAGCCAGCAGACAGGGTTGGTAGAGGTCAGCCTCTTCCCCTACGGTGATGGTATTATCCTCTACGTCAATTTTTATCACATATAAGGGCTGCCGGGCGGACAGCCCCAGGCCCCGGCGCTGGCCGATGGTGTAGAGGGCGATTCCCTGGTGCTCCCCCAGCTTTTGCCCCTCTTTATTCAGAATATCGCCTTTAACCAATTGCCCGGGGCAGCGTTTTTTTAAAAAATCCTGATAGCCGCCGCTGGGGATAAAGCAGATTTCCTGGCTTTCGCTCTTGTCGGCTACCGGCAGCCCTAAGCTCCGGGCCAACTCCCGCACCCG
>QIFF01000227.1 GCA_003230635.1 bacterium
CCCATATCTCCCTCTGGATAAACCACGCTGTTGGCGCCGATTCGTTTCAGCACCTTGCCGTGCATGGGAGAGATGGCCTTGGCAATAACCTGCTTAATGCCAAGTTCCTTCAGCAGCAGGGTGGTCATAATGCTGGCCTCTTTATTGACCCCGATGGCCACCATCACGACGTCCATATCGGTGATGCCGACCGCCCGCAGGGCTTTTTCGTCAGTGGCATCAAGCTGAACAGCCTGGGTAACAAAATCAGCAATTGATTCCACCTCTTCCGGACAAGAGTCAATCGCTAGTACCTGACACCCCTGCTCAGCCAGGGTTTTGGCCACACTATAACCAAATCTTCCAATTCCGATTACGGCAAACTGGCGCATAGTGTTTTTTGACAGGATTAACAGGATTAGCTGGATTATTTTTAATTCTTTTCATATTTATCCAGTTTATCCTGTATCCAGTCTCAAGTTAGAATGAAGCCGAACACAATATAAAGAGAATTAACTGTGAAAATAGTCGGTTGCGTTTATCATGTTTGTAACAAAGAGTTTTCTGACAGAATTATATTTTGACCGGATTAACAGGGATTAACTAGATTTTTGCCTTTTTTACTTTCTATCTTGTTTATCCTGTAATCCTGTCTAATTCTTTTTACTTAATCCTGTCGAAGCTAAACGGTAACTTGTTGTTTGGCAATATCGGCCAACTTGCAAAATGCGATGGTGTCATTAATTGCTAAATCAGCCAACATCTTGCGGTTGACGGTAACCCCCGCTTTAGCCAAGCCGTTTATGAACAGGCTGTAGGACAGTCCATGCTGGCGGCTGGCGGCGTTAATGCGCACGATCCACAGCTTGCGCATATCCCTTTTGCGGGTTCTGCGGTCACGATAGGCATAACTTAGGGCCTTTTTTACCGCATCGCTGGCGGTGCGAAAAAGGCTGTGCCGGCCCCCTCTATAGCCTTTGGCCAGCTTCAGCACCTTTTTTCTTCTTTGTCTGGCTTTAGTTCCTCTTTTTACCCTGGACACCTTATTTCTTTCCTCCTTACCGTATCAAGTATTATCAAAGCCTAACCACAGAGCACACAGAGAATATTAATATCAATAATTCCTTCCCCTCTGTGTTCTCCAAGCTATTAATATGTTGATGGTTCGCTCTGTTTTCAGACCAAAACTAACAAGGGGTCGTAGCTCTTAACGTTTCGGCTTGAGGACAAGCCGAAAAATCAAACCGATTATTCCCCTTAAGTGTTTCCCTGTTTTTTCCGTGGTTGAACAAGGAAATTCTTTTGGAGAACACAGAGTATTTCTCTGTGCACTCTGTGGTTTCAGGCAAACGGTACTAATCTTTTGACATTAGCCGCATCTGCCGGGCTGATGTAATCACCTTTACGCAGGTTTCTCTTGCGCTTAGTGCTTTTTTTGTTTAGAATATGACTGGCGTGAGAGTGATGGCGCTTAAGCTTACCACTGCTGGTGACGCTAAAGCGCTTGGCCGCTCCCCGGTTGGTTTTCATCTTAGGCATAGCGATCCCTTTTTCTGAAAGCAAAGTTAACTTTAAGCGACGATTTCCGCTATGTTATAACACCAAACTAGCTAATTGTCAAGGTGCCCCTAACAATTGCTTGCTGGTCAGATTTACCAAAGCCCAGAGCATATCCAGGGGAAGCTGGTGTTCGGCAGAGGCGTCGAAGAGCACGTTTATCTTGGCGGGAAACTCTTCATCGGCACGCCAAAGGGCATAGGTTAAGGGGATGCGGGGCAGAGCAGGCAAGGTGAAACTGGCGTCAGCCGAGTGCTGCTGGGGGTGGCCGCCCAACTGTATCCCGGCTTGCAGGAACCCCTCTTGATTCCGGCCGAATTTTTCCTCCAGTTGCCTCAGCTCAAAGGCATGCGGGCCGCGAAAGAAGAAATCACCTCCCACAAATTCCAGGGGGCTGACTAATTTGCCTGCCAACGGCAGGTCTTGAGCCTTGAGAAGGTATTGGAGTAGTACCAACTGGAGGAGAAAAGGGACCGATTCTTTGCCGGCCGTCTGGACGATTCTGTTTTGGCGGTCAATAATAAGGTTTTGCCCGATTGCCGAAAGCCGCAAGTTCGTTCCCTCTTGGGAAGCCCCGCTGCGCTTGGCGATTTCTTTTGCCTCCCCTGCCGCCAGTTCTTGCCAAAGTTCGTTTAATGGATTGGATTGAGAAGCAGGGTTTTTTTCGGGCATTGGAATTTGACTGCCGGGATTATTCATTTATGAATAATCCCCCGACGCCCCGCATTATTTGTGAATAATGCGGGACTACAAATCTTGCGGCAAGAATCTTTCCACTTTTGCTGTTTCTTTAAGTTTGTCAATATATAAATCCACTGCCTTCTGAATTTTTTCCTGCTTCAGATTTCTCTCAAGGGCCTTTTTTATAGAATCATAGGGGATAGTGGCCCCCGGTTTTTTCCCGGCGACTTTAATCAGGTGATAACCGAATTTGGTTTCGACAATGTCGCTTACTTGATTTGGTTTCAGGGCAAAGGCTGCTTCCTCAAAGGGTTTTACCATTTGCCTTCGCCCAAAGTAGCCGAGGTCTCCGCCTTTGCTTGCACTGGGGCATTGGGAGAACTCTTTGGCAAGAGCGGCAAAGTCCCCGCCTTTTTTCAGCTTTGCCTGAACATTTTCCATTTTTTTGCGCGCTTCGGTTTTTTTAGATTCATCCGCGCCGGGGTCAACTTTAATCAGAATGTGGCTGGCGTGTACCCGCTCAGCTTGTTTGAACTCATCCGGGTTGTTTTTATAGTAGCCTTCGATTTCCTGCTCGGAGACCGTAACTTTTTGAGCCACTTCCTTATCAATCAACTGCCGGATAGACATCCCCCTCCTGATCTGGGACTTTAGGCTTTCTTCGGAAAAATTCATTTTACTCAATTGAGCTTTAAATTCGGTTTCACCGGGGAATCGTTTTTTCATTATTTCCCATTGTTCATTAATGGCAGTTTCTTCAGCCTTAATTCCATTCTTTTGACTTGTCTGATAGAGTAGTTCGGTGTTAATTAGATTTTCCAGAACATTGGTTTTGATTTCCGATAGTTTGGAGTCGTCGAGCGGCATTCCCCTGCTGGAAAATTGCTGCCGGACGCGGTTTATTTCTTGCTCG
>QIFF01000229.1 GCA_003230635.1 bacterium
CACTATATCCGCTCCCCAGGTAATAACCACCGGGGGAACTATTAAGCTTTCCGCTCAAGCCGAGGTGCATCAATTAATAGTGGACACCTTTTTGGAACTTTTCAACAACCATACCCATGCCGGGGTACAGCCGGGACCGGGCAACAGTGGGGTTCCCAATCAGCAGGCGGGGATTGAATATAAAACGGCCAATACAGAGGCGTCTTGATAATGAGTGATGATTTTCTGGGCAAGGGAATTAAATTCCCCTTTCAGTTCAACGTCATCGGCGGCACGGAAGTCTCGGTGGCCGTTTCTGAAAAATACGACCACATCAATGAAAGTATCCAGCAGATACTGGCTACCAGCCCCGGCGAACGGGTGATGCTGCCGGAGTTTGGTTCCCGGCTGCGGGAGCTGCTATTCGAGCCTAACGATGCCGTCTTAAAAACCCTGGCCCGGGTGTACGTGATTGACGCTATCAAGCGTTGGGAGAAACGGGTGATTGTGAAGGAAGTTTATATTGACGATAGCCCGCAGAACTTGGATCAGGGGTTGCTCAATATCCATATTAACTACACCGTAATCAAGGGTCAAGTACAGGGGAATCTGGTTTATCCCTTTTATCTCGGACAACCACAATGAAAACACCACAGATCGACTACACAAGCAAAAACTACCAATCCCTGCTGGCCGAGTTAAAGCAGAAGATACCCTATTACCTGCCGGAATGGACTGACCACAACGACTCTGACTTTGGGATTGTGCTCTTGCAGATGTTCTCCCATATAGCCGACATCCTGCACTTTTACCTGGACAGGACGTTAAATGAAGCCTTCCTGCCCACAGCCTTCCTGCCCACAGTTTACAGCCGGGAGAATCTGATCAATTTGCTGAAGTTGATTGATTACAAACTGGCCGGGGCGGTGCCGGCAACAGTTAATCTGGCCTTTACCCTGGGGCAGGTTTATGCCGAAGATGTAAGCATCCCCAAAGGTACTGAATGCCAGAGTGTGGGGGATGCAACTATCTACTATGAGACGGATGATGACCTGGTAATCCCGGCCGGCCAGTTATCCGGCGAGCTAGGCGCTACCGAGGGGCAAAGCGGTGAGGAGACCCTGGGCACATCGGACGGCACAGCTTACCAAAAATTTGCCGTCAACGCCTCGCCCATTATTGACGGCACCCTCAAGGTCTTTGTGGATGGCGAGGAATGGGCAGAAGTAGACTCTCTGGCTTTAAGTGCCGCCGATGCCAAGGAATACTACACCCAACGAGATGCAGACGAGAAGATCACGGTTTTCTTCGGCGATGACAGCCAGGGGAAAATCCCGCTGGACGGCTCGGAAATAACCTGCCAGTACCGGACAGGCGGTGGTGTGCGGGGCAATCTGGGGCCGAATACCATCACCATCATCGATAGCACTATTCTCCACCAGGGATCGCCTATTTCTGTCAGTGTCACCAATAACGAGGTTGCATCCGGTGGGGCGGACAGAGAATTGGCCGAGCATGCCAAGGCCCAGGCCCCCTTGCAACTGCGGGCGCTGAACCGCTGTGTTACCGAGGATGATTATGAAACCCTGGCGCAGGGCTATGCCGGGGTAGCCCGGGCCAGGTGCTCCCCAATAGAACCCAAGAGCTACCGGGCGATTGATTTATACATCGTACCGAACGGAGGGGGGTTGCCCAGTGAGTCATTAAAGGCCGGCTTGCAGGCTTATCTGGAAGAGAAACGGATGGTGCTTGATATCTTGACCGTTCAAGACCCGGAGTATGTATTCATTAATCTTGAGGGGATTGTTTTTATTAAAACTACTTATGTTCAAACGGTGGTGGAAAGCGCGGTCACGGAAGCGCTGGACAATTTTTTTGACTATACCAGCGAGTATGTGGACTTCGGCCGAGATATTTACCTCAGTGACCTGTATCGCCTGCTGGACGAAATAGAGGGAGTGGATCATGTAGACCTGGGGTCACTGATGACAAATATAACTTTAGATGGTAATGAATTCCCAAAATTGGGAACGGTGAATTTAACCTTTTCCGGTGGAGCTTAACAGACAGTTTTTCAGTTCTCTGGTTTCCAGTTTTTCGGTTTTAACTGGGGAACCGGAAACCGGATAACCGAACAACTGCAACCGGAGGTTGCCGTGTTTCTAAAAAACTATGGCTTTCAAAGTGAAGCGGCGGTTGATTTAAGTAATCTCATCCGGCAATTTGATGTTGCCCGGGCTTACGAAGGGCCTCAAATATTGCTGGAGTGGGGCTTTTTTGACGACAGCCAAATTGCCGAGTTCAAGATAATGAAGAAGGAAGGGGCCTATCCCCTATCCATCAACGACGGCATTTTGGTGGTTTTCGGCAGCAGCTCCGGGGCATACGGCGACCTGGAAGTAAATCCAGGCACCATTTACTACTATACCCTGTTTGTCCGGCTTGTGGGAGAAGATGATTTTGTCTTTGACACCGTCAGCATGGGTAAAGCTTTGGCTATTGCAACCGGATATTACCAGGATGCGCTGTGGCAGTTAATCCCCCAGGTTTACCGCATCCGGGACGAAATTAAAACAACTTTGCAAAAGAGCTACGTACAATAGGAGGGAAATATGGAAACACAAGAGATTCAGCCTGTAAAACAGGATTTCTTCCTGCTGGAACAACCCCAACGGGAAATGGTCAGCTCCCTGGAGAAGTTTTTCGGTGAGTTGATTACCGGCCATACCGCTTATCAAATCAAGAATTTCATTATCGGCCAGTTTCACACCCCGGACAGAAAGCACCACCAGGCGCTGCGGGAATTATATGCCCGGTATGTCGGCTTGGTCCAGCAGCACTATGATGCCAAGAAGCTCCATATCGAGATCGGCCGGGGTGAGATCAAGCACCGGCAGGCTCTGGATAAAGTGCTTTCCTGTAGCAAGAAAAACAAAGACCGCTTTGCCGAAGATATGGCTGCCCTGGATGTCAAAGAAGCGGCTGTTGAACTTGAGTTCAAGCGCTGGCAGTTGGAAAACCTCAAACTGGCGGTTAAGGGAACTTTGCGGGAGATGGTGATTTTCAAGCAGGAGTTGGATCGGCTCACCCCCCAGCGCAAGTATGCCGGCTATGAAGAGGCCGAGCCCGAGTATTGGGAAACCCAGTTTGCCGCCGAGTATTTAAAGGGCAAGCGCGGGGATAACCTTCCCAGGGTACCGAATGCCGGCACTGTGGTTGCCATTGTGAATAAAGCCCTTGAAGCCTGCAGAGAAGGCAAAAGGACAATTGATATTGGCGCCTTAATCAGCCGGAAAAACCCAGCTGGGAAGTTAAAAGCTTTGCCCAGCAAGGCGGAAAGGCGGTGAGTTAAATGCCGGCAGGAACATGGACGGTTAAAACAAATCTACCATCTTCCCGCTTTTTGGGTGGTGGAGCCGGGCTTGGCCCAAATACGGGGTATTTTTATTATGGTTGGGGTAGTGGTGGCATTGATTCCGCCTGCTATGAATACAACACCGTGGGTGACTGGTGGACTCAAAAAGCTGCTGGTACGCGTCCTCGCTATAAGATACCCTCTTTTCCCATCGGCGATGATAAAGCGTACGCCGGACCGGGAGAAGAAAGTCCATACAATGACATGAGTGAATATTCAAAAGCCGGTGATGTCTGGGTTGTAAAAGCTTCTATTGCCAGTGGTAGGGAGAGATATCTGGACGATGGAGCGTCCCTTGGGCTTTACGGCTATATGGCTAATGGTTATTCTCCATATGGCGGCAGACGAAATTATATGGATGAATATTCGCAGGCAGGTGATAGCTGGACAGCGAAGACAAACAGTTCTCTTGATAAGTACAGCAATGGGATGTGCAGCGTTTCCGACGATTTAATATTGAGTGCATACGG
>QIFF01000013.1 GCA_003230635.1 bacterium
ACCCCCAATGCCCGGCGGGCGCGGCTTTATATCGGGAACTGCGCCTATCACCTGGGGGAATACCAACAGGCACAAAAGGCTTATCAAGAATTCTTGCAAGAGACCCCCCAGGATAATATCTGGTATCAGCAAGCCCTGCACAGCTTGGCTTACGCCCAGGAAGAGGCCGGGGAATACCTGAAAGCAGCCCAGACCTACCGGCGGGTAATTGACTTGGCTCCCGGGCAAAGCAAGCCCATCATTTACTTAGATCTGGCCCGCACTTACGAACAAGCAGGAGCCTGGCAGCAGGCGGAGCAAGCCTATGAAAGCATGCTGAATTTCGCCAGTACCCCCGAGCAGAAAAAGATGCTTGAGGGCAGACTGCGCCAACTGCGGGCGGAAAGCAAAAAATAGTTTACCGCAGAGAACGCGGAGGACACAGAGAATTTATAAACTCAAGAAAAAATCTTTTTGTTTTTCTTTTCCCTCTGCGTTTCTCTGCGTCCCCTGCGGTAAAGAAATTAGGTAGATTTCAGGAATAATTTCCCGAACAGGAAATAATTGCCGAAACCCCAACGAACCGCTTGCTGATCCCAGCCGGGTACCCCCAGCCGATAGGATTTCACTCTTGGCCTAATATCTAATTTTTACAAGCAGTTAATCCCTCCTGTGTTCAATCCGTTCCTTTTTCCCAATTCTTTGAGCTAAAAACAGTTTCCAGTTGTATTGGTATGTAGATTGCATGTATTTAAGGATAAGGGTTTGTCTGTCCGGAAAACCCAAGGAGGTGCAGTCCGCCCATGGAAAGCGGAGAAAAGGGTTTCACTCTAATTGAGCTGATAATTTCCCTGGTGATTGCGGGGATTCTGGCTGCCGTAGCCTATCCAACCTACACCCGCTTCCTAAGCGATGCCAAGGCTACGGAGGCCCAGGCGGTAATTGGGGCTATGGTAGGGGCCATGAAGGTTGCCGAACAGCAGACAGACAGTTATGCCACCGTTGCCCTTACCCCTGTGGCAGGCACCTGGGTGGATATAACCGTTGATTCAGGGAATGGGGCTGGAATTTACCTCATCGGTACGGTTGAGGTAGATACTGGCGAGGGTGATTCCTTCCGCTATAGAATTAATAATACCCGGACAATAAACACTTTTGCAATAAGGGCTGAAGGAAGAAACAATGACAATGATAATTTGGTTGGTAATGATGACTGGTTGGTTTACAGCTATGATGCCCAGGGTAATCCCCGGGCAACCTGGACGGCCGGTGGCAGCCTGACCGCTCCTTGATTACAGGGATAAGCAGATGAGAAACAATATCAGAAAATACATAAGCAGCGAAAAGGGCATGGGCCTGATTGAGGTGCTGATTGCCGGGGTAATTTTTGCCTTTGTCCTCCTCTCCTTCGGTTATATGTTTGCCCTGGGGCAGGGTTTGACCGGGGGCGGGGGAGACAGGAGGTTTGCCTTGGCCTACTCTCAAGAGAGTATGGAAGAGCTTGAAGCGCGGGGTTTTACTACGATAGAGAGCGATCTTACCAATAACACGCTTGGCTATGGGTGGGTTTACGATGGGGGCACTATGGAATGGACCGGAGCCGATGCTACGGTAAGCGCTGCCCATCAGCGGCAAATCGTGGTGGCCTATGTGGATGATAACGATTACGACACCATAGTAAGCGGCCCTTCCAATTTCTTGCGCCTTGAAGTGGATACTTTCCCTGCCGGCAACCCGTCGGTGGGTTTCGCTAACGTAACCCTGGTAACGGTGGTGGCCAGGCCATGAACAGGTATCTGAACAACGAACAAGGGGTGGGCCTGATTGAGCTGCTGGTATCTATCTTGATTATGGCCGGGGTGGTGGCGGCAATTCTGGTTGCTTACACCAGCCAGCCGGTTCAATCCAGCCAGGGCAGCGCCCTGCTGCTGCTGCAGCAGGAGGGCAGCCTGGCTCTGGAAGAGATGAGCGGGGCAATTCGGGAAGCAGCGGCTGGCGCGCTCAATGTTGATGAAGCTGCTGATGTGCTTACAGCCGACGGGGTAATTTACCAGGTCAATAACGGGCTTTTAGTTAAAGACGCAGAGACCCTTTTAGGGGACTATACCTTTGAGGCTTTCGGCACGCGGGTGGAAAGTTTAAGCTTTACTGATAATTATGACACTGTGAACACAATTACAATAGACCTAGTTGTGCGGGTAACCAGCCTGGGCACGGGAGCTGACCTGAACAGGTTACAGTTTATCACCCAGGTCTATCCCCGCAACAGAACTTAACACAAGCAAGGCCTTGAGAAAAAGGAGGTAGTTAAAATGTGTAGATTTCTTCAAAGGCTCAGAGGGCATCTGGGCAACAACAAGGGGATCGCCCTGGTAAGCGTGCTGGTGGTCAGTACCGTGCTGGCCCTGGTGGGCAGCTCCTATTTATCCACCAGTACCCACGAGGCCGGGCTGATGAACCAGCAGGTAAACGACGCCCAGCTTCTCTATGCCGCCGACGCCGGAAAAGAGCTGGCCAAACGGGCGCTGAAAGACTCACTTTGCGGGGGAGCCAGCCTGGAGGGCAGTTATGTTAACTCGTTTACCATCCAGGGTAAACCGGTACTGCTTGCGGTGGATGTTTCTGCCTCTGGGAATGGGTATCTCATGACCTCAACCGCGGAGTACAATGGTGTCCAGAAGAGCCTTTCGGCCACTTTGAGTGAAAGTGACACCAGCCTTTCTTTGTATAATTATGGCATTTACGCCAAAGAGGTAATCTATGGTGAGGAGGATGCGGAGGATAGCGAACAGCTGGTCAGAATTTACAAGCCCTTCAAGCATCGCAAATGGAAATTATGGTTTCCGCACAAGCAGGCCAGGGTTCTTCTTAGGCAAACCTGCCGGGAGAGCGGTTGCCACAACAACTACTATCTGCGCGGCACCCGTTATTACTACAGCTCCACTGGCTACTGGAAGCCCAGGAAAATGAAATCCACCGATTTGACGGAAACGGTGCTTACTGACAGTCACGCTGATTTTAAGTGGCGTGAGGAGCTTAGTGGGGTTGGTAAGTTTAACTTGGCCGCAACGGGTTGGCAATTGGTACCCAATGTAAAGCAGCCTGACAATGCTTACCCCATCGTT
>QIFF01000360.1 GCA_003230635.1 bacterium
ACAGAACGATTATACTCCTTCTCCAAACTATATATAACATTTTTTAAATTCAAAAATATTATTTTCACAAAAGATGATTACATCACATTTTACATTGATGGTATACAACGCGAGCAAACTCGGCTCTGCCCAATTAGTAACATCGGGGATTATGGCCCAGAGTTTTGGGATAAAGGGCATCGAAAAATCAAAGAAGTTAGCAACAAAAAAGAAGTTGAGGACAAGTTAAATAGTCTGCTAGAGCAATACGAGATATTTTTGTCGAAGCAGAAACAAGAAAATCCACCTTAGCGCCTTAGTTAGTCCGGCAGGTTGGGTCGAGCAAGCAGGGTGGGCAGTGCCCACCTTTCAAAATTGTGGTAAGGAGGAATAATTATGCACTTCAATGTCATTTTAGAGCCCGCAGAAGAGGGTGGATTTAATGTAATTGTACCCGCTTTGGATGGTTGTTTTACGCAAGGGGATAGTGAGGAGGCAGCCTTGAGTAATGCCAAGGAAGCGATTATTTGTTATCTAGAAGGGCTGAAAAAGGTTAACCGCATTAAGGCCTCTTCAAATGCGCTGAAACGGGAAATTGAGGTAGCGGTGTGAGTAAAACCTTTTCCGGAAAACAGATAATTAAGGCCTTAAAAAGAATGGGTTTTACTATTGACCATCAGCGGGGCAGCCATGTATTTCTCCATCATCTTGGCAAAAACTTGTCGGTAGTTGTCCCCAAGCATAAAGAGCTTCGCAAAGGAACTTTAAACAGTATCCTAAAAAAGGCTGGTCTTACCATAGAAAAACTAAAAAGACTTATTTAGCAACACCATAATTCCAGCGAAAACAATATATGCTTGATCTTGCCTCCCTTAAAAAGCAATTAAACCAACTGGTAGCCCAGCAAAGGGAGTGGCAGGAAAAACAGCACCGGCAGTTAGAGAAGGCTCTGGGCAGTCTTAAGGAATTCAGCCCTAACTGGCAGGAGTTGGCGGCCAAAATTGCCGCCGGCAAGACTTCTTGGCTGGTGGCGGGCCTGACTGAAGCGCCGACTAAGCGTTATTCCCTGCCCGCTTGCCCTGAGGCTTTAAACGTCTTATCCAGTGACGGCTCCCAGATTTTTCCTGACCGCCATCAACTTGCACCCTGCTATCTAATCAATATCGGCCTGGTAGCGATTTGCTACGGCAGCGGGCAAAAACCAGTTCTGCGCAACGAACCAACCCTGTTCAGCGGTGAAAATCCCTGGAAGCCAGGTGCAGCCGCCAACTCCGAGGATATATCCGCTTACCGCAATCTGCTGGAGTTACGGGGTTTAAGCAATTTAGCCGCAGAGGCGACAAAATCGCCGGCAGCCAGCCTTGCCTTAAGCGACGGCACCCTGATTTGGTGGTTTCTGGAAGGAAAATCCCAGGAAATGCGCCAGGAGTTCCTGGAGCAGGTTTTAAGGGAATTGGATAAATTTCGGCAACTGGGAATTCCCCTGGCCGGCTATATCAGCCGCCCGGGCAGCTCCGACGTGGTCAAGGCCCTGCGGGTAGGCTTATGCCCCCAAGAATTGGTGGACTGCGATTTCTGCCCTTTTGATAAAGACACTCCACCCTGCGCCGTGATTGAGATGGTGTTGGATAGGGCTTTGTTCGCCCACTTGTTAAAACCTGGTGAGCGTTCAGCAACGTTTAAGAGCACCTCCAAAATTTTAAGTAAATACGGTGCACATTATATCCATTTCTTCTATTTACATAGCGGTTACGAAATAGTACGGGTAGAAATTCCCCAGTGGGTAGCTGATAATCCTGAATACCTGAACTTAACCCACAGCGTCCTTTACGACCAGGCGCAAAAGGGGCAGGGTTATCCGGTAGTCCTCCTGGAGGCTCATCAGCAGGCAGTGGTTAAGGGCGCTGAACGAAATTTATTTTACCAATTACTGGCGGGCGAATTCGCCCGCCATAATATGCGCATAAACACCTCCCGCAAGCTTTCCGGAAAAACGAGGGTACCGATTTGAATCAAAAACCGATTGCCGAGGTAATTGAAAGTTCCAGCACGGAAATCCGTGCCCAGTGCTGGGAGTTGGGGGCCTCTCCCCCTCTGGGAGCAATTGTCAGGGTTGCTTCTGCGCCGGTAAGTTTTGCCCTGGTCTATCAAATCAGCATCCAGAGCCTTGACCCCGGACGCCGCCCGGTAGCTTACGGCAAAACTGAAGAGGAACTGCACCGGGATCAGCCCCAGATTTTTGAACTCTTAAAAACTGAATTTACAGCCATTCTGATCGGTCATCAGGAGGGAGTGCAAATCCGCCCGATTTTGCCCCCGCAACCGCCGCGCATTCATGGCTTTGTTTACCCAGCCCAAGCTGAGGAGGTAAGGGCGTTGACCGCCAGGCCGGAGTATCTGCGCCGCTTGTTATGCAGCCCCTTGCCCAGTGTGGACGAGTTAATCGTGGCCTGCAGCCGCCAGTTGTTGGCCGTGCATCCTGACAAAAACGCCTTTTTATTGGCAGTGGGTAAGGAGTTGGCCTCCCTCTTGGCGGAGGATTATGAACGCTTAAAGGCAATTCTGAGGAGGATAGATAGTTGAAACCTGAGGAACTGGGGGTTATAACCAGCGGCTCTCTGGTAGAGGGCCTGGAGATGAAGCTTCATCCTCAGCAGGGTATAGAAGAGGTTAAGGCAGGCAAATTCGTGGTGATTGAGGGGAAACGCTACCAATATTTCTCTCTGATTACCGACGTGCGCCTGCAGACCAACAACCCCCGCATAATGGTCACTCCCCCCTCTCCCCGGGAAGAATTGCTGCGCCAGGTGCTGGCCGGTAACAATACTTACGCCACCATCAGCCTGCGCCCCATGCTGGCACTAGATAAAAATGCGCCCAGCAGTCTAAAAACGGAGCGCGCCCCGCTACCGGTCAAGAGCATTCCCCCCCATTTCGCCCCGGTTTTTGAGGCCTCTGAGGAGGATGTAGCCCGGATTTTCGGCAGTGAAAAGGAAGGGAAGCGCTATTTCCAGATTGGTCGGCCCCTGGATATGGAGACCCCGCTCTGCCTGGACCTGAAGCGCTTTGTAGAGCGCAGCAACGGGATTTTCGGCCAGACCGGTACCGGCAAGACCTT
>QIFF01000197.1 GCA_003230635.1 bacterium
ACACCTCGTTGGTGAATTCAAGGTTTTTAGCAACTCCCTGAATTATAACACACCAACGAGGTTTTTTCTTGCCCTATGTCGGATTTGGGGTAAATACAAGATAAATTCTGGTTGTTTTCCCAGACTGCTATGTTACCATAGTCTTATGGACAAAGTAATTGCCAGAAAACGTCTCCACCTTCAGGGATTGGTGCAGGGGGTGGGCTTACGCCCGCTGGTCTATAAGCTGGCGCGGCAGATGGGCCTGGGGGGTTGGGTAAGCAACAGTTCTGCGGGGGCGATAATTGAGATTGAGGGTTCTCCCGCTGACCTGGAGGCCTTTCCCCGAGAACTTACTAAAAACTTGCCCGCGGTTGCTCAGGTGCTGGACTGGCGGGAGGAGAGCCTTGTCCCCCGGGATGAGGCTGACTTCTTTATTCGTCCCAGCCAGAGGCAAGAAACCCCAAGCAGCCTGTTTTGCCCGGATTTGGCCTTTTGTGAGCAATGCCGGCAGGAGTTTTTAAATAAAGGCAATCGCCGCTATCGTTACCCCTTCATTGGCTGTCTCGCCTGCGGCCCACGTTTCACCGTCATTTCCGAATTGCCTTACGACCGGGTGCGCAGCAGTATGGCAAGTTTCAGCATGTGCCCCGCCTGCCGGGAGGAGTACAAGAACCCGGCTGACCGCCGCTTTCACAACCAGCTCAATTGCTGCCCGGATTGCGGGCCGCAACTGCAACTCTGGCGGGGAAAAACCCGGCTTGATTGCTCCCATCCTTTAGAAGAAGCTATCCAAAGGTTAAAACAAGGCTGCGTCGTTGCAGTCAAGGGTCTGGGTGGTTTCCACCTGGCGGTGGACGCCGCTAACTACCAGGCAGTAGAAAACCTGCGCCGGCGCAAGGGGCGTCCCCACAAGCCGCTGGCTGTAATGGCTACTGATTTAGCCAAAATTGAGCAGTTCTGCCGGCTCTCTCTCCAGGCAGTGACTCTTTTGGAAAATCCCGCTGCCCCGATAGTGCTTCTACCCAAGCAACAGCCCCAACCCCTGGCGGAAAACCTGGCGCCGGGCACTCATACCCTGGGGGCGATGCTGCCCTATACCCCCCTGCACTACCTGCTGAGCGAGCCCTTTTCGGCCCTGGTGCTTACCAGCGGCAATTTGAGTGACGAACCCCTGGTAACTGATAACGAGGAAGCCCTGGAGCGATTGGGCAAAATTGCCGATTATATCCTGCTGCATGACCGCCCTATCCAACAGCCCTCTGATGACTCGGTAGTCAACCCTCTTTCCTCGCAGACTCTATTCCTGCGCCGCTCGCGGGGTTATACCCCGGAACCATTTGATATTGGCCGTCCCTTGCTCCCTATTTTAGCTTGCGGCGGGGAGCAGAAAAATACCTTTGCCCTGAGTTGCGGGCAGCAAGTTTTTGTCAGTCAGCACCTAGGTGACCTGAAATCCCGGCGCGCTTATCAAGCCTACCAGCAAGCGATTGCCCATTACCAGCGCCTCTTGCGGCTGGAGCCGGAATTGATTGCCCATGATTTACACCCCGACTACCTGAGCACCCGATATGCTAAAGCTTCTGAATATCCCAGCGTCGGGGTGCAGCACCACCACGCCCATATCGCCGGCGTGATGGGGGAGTACGGCCTGGAGGGGCCGGTTATCGGGGTAGCCTGGGACGGCAGCGGCTACGGGGCGGACGGGCATTTATGGGGCGGGGAGTTTTTGATAGCCGACTATGCCGGTTATCAGCGGCGGGTGCATTTTGCCTATTTGCCCTTGCCCGGGGGAGAAGCGGCTATCAAGCAGCCCTGGCGCATCGCCTTGAGCCTGCTTTACAAAGGTTGCCCGGAGAGGATAGAAGAACTAGCCTTTCCGCCAGGCAAAGATGGTGTCCTGCAAATGCTCGCCCGGGATTTTAATTGCCCCCAAAGCTCCAGTTGCGGGCGGCTGTTTGACGGAGTGGCCGCCATCCTGGGGCTGTGCAGCCAGGCCAGCTATGAGGGCCAGGCGGCGGTTGCCCTGCAAATGGCGGCTCAGCGGATTCAAGATGAGCAGAGCTACCCTTATCAGGTGGAAGCAGGGGAAGAAAACCTGATTATCAATCCCTCCCCACTGGTGATAGCTTGTGTAGAGGAATTGCAACGGGGGGTAAAGGTTGACACAATTGCCCGCCGTTTTCACAATACCCTGGCGGCAATTGTTCTGGAAATTTGTAACTTGCTGCGGCGGGAGAGCGGGTTAAAACAGGTAGTGCTGGGCGGCGGGGTCTTTCAGAACGAGCTTCTAGTGGAACTGGCCCTGCCGAGGCTGGCGGCGGACGGCTTTGAGGTCTACCTGCCGCACCGCTCCCCCCCCAACGATGGGGGCCTGAGCTTGGGGCAATTACTGGTCGCTCAGGCGGTTAACCACTGAAGCCTGTCCCGCTGCATTGTTGTTGACATTGAATGTCGTGACATCTTTGACTACTTTATGGTGCCTTTTTATATCCCCCCCCTCATACTACCTTGCTCTTGTAACTTGGGATAGGGCAAGCATGCCCCATATAATACTTAAGTTTTATGGCATTGGTGGTAGTTGTATTTACTCCCGCCATTGCTGGGTCTCTGGCAAAAGTATAGTGCAGATCGTGGGATTTAAGGTCTTTTATCCCCCGTTTCTTGCGAATAGTTGGAATATTTAGCCGCTATAAAATATCTATATCTATGAGAGTACAAGGTGCAGAGACGTAATTTTTATGTAAAGGTACGGTTTTTGCACGTTTACTTATTTGTCAGCAAGATAAATGACAAGAAAAGGAGGCGGTTCCTATGTATAACTTGGGTGAAAGGATTCGTCAGGTCAGAAAATGGCGAGGATTGTCTCAGAGTGACTTGGAGCACAAAAGCGGCATCAAACGGGAGTATCTGTCCAAGCTGGAAACCAGCGGCCTAAAAAACCCTACCTATGGCACCCTTTTAAAACTTTCCTCTGCCCTGGATATTTCCCTGACCAGCTTGATTGATGCGGTGGGTAAACCGTTACCTCACAACCCGCCTGTAATCAAGGTGATTTCGGTGCAGGAACATCTCAGTAGTTTGAAGAAACAGGTGGACCGCAATTATTGCGCTGTCC
>QIFF01000047.1 GCA_003230635.1 bacterium
GAAGATAGAAATGAATACGATAACAATTCCCTGGTTTTTAACGCCCAAGTGATGTACTGAAATGACAAACGGGCACCTTGAAAAATGGCCTTTTTTGTTTGGGGCAAGAGCTTACTCTGGAGGTCAGATCTTTCGGCTTGTCTCAAGCCGAAAGCTTTAAGGGCAGCGTTTTCCTTAGATGCCCCACTGATGCGCAACGTTATGCCAAAACCAAACACAAAGGAGCTCAGCACGGATGCGAAACAATAGGAAGAGCTTTTCAAAAGATGCGAGCAAAGCACACGTTGAATTCAGTCCAGAGCGAGGGGTTGACCTAAGCCGAGTGTCTTTTAATCTGGGTCTCTTTAGCCTCCTATTAGGGTTGACTTTTGCATACTTTGTCTATTTTTCCCACCAGATAGTCGGTATACAGGCTGAACTAGTATCCAAAATTACGGAGATAAATGCCATCAACATACCGTATCCGTTTCAGTTCCTTAGCGTTAGCGGACACAAGGAATACTATTATCCCAAGCGAAGAGATGCTCTCAGGGACAAATTTCGCTCCTTAACGAAGGAATTGGGTCGCAAAGACCTGAGCGATGGAGATCTATCAAAACTCGGCAGTGAGACGCAAAAGGTTTTGACACAGATAGCATATTTCTTTCCGTACAAGAGGATGTTGGATTTCAAGAAAGATGGTGGCGTTTCATTTGATCCAAATAAACACAACAGCATAGATATAACAGGCGAAGTAGATATTGCTTTCCTCAAAACGCAAATTGATGAGATATATAATTGGAATTATGTTCTTACCCTGCCTCTGAAGGACGCAAGAAACAGAATCGTCAAAGCTATGGTTTTGGCAGGTGGGTTCAAGGATGAGTACACCCGAACGAGAGTCTCTAAATATCTGGATAGTCTTATAACCTATCTTGAAAAGCATTATGAACTGGCCATACCTATGGGCCTTATGATCAAAAGATATGAGTATTTGCTAAGTAAGATAACGAAGGCCAAAATAGTTACTGCTATGGGAGTACTCGGCAGTAACTTCGTTCTTGGGATTCTTGTGCCACTGTTTTGGAAAAGCCGAAGAGATGACATAGGATTGGAAATTGCGACTCAACTAACATTTGGCATTGGGATCATCTTGTTGTTCAAGGAGGCAATTTTCTCGATGCCATTCTAGAAGCATAACCACGCCTTGTAGCCGACACCCTACAGCGTCCGATAGTTTAATGTCTCGGCTTGTTTCAAGCCGAAACTGTAAAGGGAAACAATGGCAAAGTAACATACTTTGGGATGACAATGGTTCCCTTGTTACTTTCAGCCTGCCCCCAGGCCGAAAGATCGAACCTCCTCTTCCCCAGGGTAGAGGGAACTGGATTCCGGATCAAGTCCGGAATGACAAACTGTTTGGGGATATAGGGATGCGGGATTTTAAACTCTATTTCATCGCTGACATCAAACCAGGTATGGCTCATTCGCCCACCGACTTAATCACCCAGGCAGCGGCTGGCTGGGTGGATATTGTCCAGTTGCGTTATAAGCCTGTCCCTGGCAGTCCCTGCGAAAGCAGGGAACAGGGAGGCGCCAGTACCAGAGAGTTACTGGAGCTGGGGCAGGAAATCAAGCCCCTGTTGCAGGCTAAGAGCGTTCCCTTGATTATAAATGACCGGGTGGACGTGGCTCTGGCGCTGGATGCTGCCGGGGTGCATTTGGGGCAGGGCGATATGCCGGTAAAAATCGCCCGCCGTATTTTGGGACAGGATAAAATCATCGGTCTTTCCACCCACAGTTTGGAGCAGGCACTGGCCGCCCAGGCTTCAGGGGCGGATTATTTGGCGATTGGGGCTATCTTTTCCACCAACACCAAGCAAATGCCCACTCCCCCGTTGGGAACGGAGATTCTGCAAGAACTCGCTCAACAGATACATATTCCCTGGCTGGCAATCGGAGGGATTAACCAGAGTAATTTATCAGGGGTAATCCAGGCTGGGGCTAGGCGGATTGCAGTGGCTTCGGCTATAGCTGATGCCGTAAATATAACTGAAGCCAGCCAGGAATTGAAAACTTGCCTGATTCATCAGGCAACTACGAAACCAAATGGATTCCTGCTTTCGCAGGAATGACAGGAACAGCGTATGAACCAGATTCCAATCGCCTTAACCATTGCCGGTTTTGACCCCTGTGGCGGGGCGGGGCTGCAGGCTGACCTGAAAACCTTCCAGGCCCACGGGGTGTATGGCCTCTCGGCAGCTACCGCTATTACCGTTCAGAATACCAAAGGGGTTGCCGCTGTTTATCCCCTGCCTGTCGGTCAGGTGAGGGAACAACTTTCAAACTTGTTTGATGATTTTGATATTCGGGTAGTTAAAATCGGTATGTTGGGTTCGGGCGAGAATGCCTGGGTGGTTGCTCAATTCCTAAAGGAGAGCAAAATCAAGCCGGTGGTTTTAGACCCTCTAATTGCCTCCCAGAGCGGTTGGCCCTTGAATGATGAGGCCTGTTTAGAGGTTTTGCAAAAGCAGTTAATTTCTCAAAGCATGCTAATTACGCCCAATACGGAAGAAGCAGCTCGGCTTTGTGGATTTGCGGTAAATAGTCGGGAGAGTATGCAGCAAGCGGCGGCAGCCCTTCATCGGATGGGGGCTGATTACGTTTTAATCAAGGGCGGGCACCTGGGGGGTGAAGAGAGTTGCGATTTACTGTTTGACGGTGAAGATTATACCCTTCGCTGTTGGCCCAGAATAGACGGCCCCAGCCCGCATGGAACCGGCTGCGGTCTGGCCGCCGCTGTTGCCGCTAACCTGGCCTCCGGGCAGCCGATGTCCCAGGCGGTAGCCAGTGCCCAGGATTATTTGCAGGAACTGCGCCGCCAGCCCCTTAAAATAGGGCAGGGCTATCCCCTTTTATCAAGCACAACCTGAAATCGTCGCCCCCGTATCCGCCCCCATATACTCGTTGACCAGCTTAATCGCACAGTGCGAGCCGCACATGGTGCAGGTTCTGGCGTCCCTGGGTTTTCTGCCCTCAAAAATGCGGCGGGCGGCCTCCGGATTGATGGCCAAGCTGAATT
>QIFF01000220.1 GCA_003230635.1 bacterium
TCGGACATGCACATCCTTTTGGTATCCCAACGCCTTTATCAAGCCTTCTACATCTTTCTTTTCTTTTAGTCTTTCTACATTCGGCTTAAACAACCCATCAAAAATCCCCATCCCTCACCCCTCCCTGTCTTTCTCGGCTTCCAATCGGGGGATATTTTTGCTTCTATCCTTAATTTGCCCAACAAGAACTGAATGTTGTCGTAGGGTTAAAAAATCCTGTAAATCTGCGTTTATCTGCGTCCTATTATTTGTCTATCCTGTAATCCTGTCTAAAAATTAGTGCTATCCGCCTGCCACCTCAGCAGCCTTTAACTCTTCCGTAATCGGTCCCACGGCGCTGCCGGTGATGAACTGCTGGACAATGGGATTGCTGGAATTTCTGATTTGCTCCGGGGTGCCTATCTCAATTATCTTTCCTTTATAGAGCATGGCAATGCGGTCGGCGATCTTATAGGCGCTGGTCATGTCGTGGGTAATGGTGAGCGAGGTAATTTTTAATTTGTGCTTCATTTCCAAAATCAGGTCATTGATTGCGTCCGCCATAATGGGGTCCAGGCCGGTGGTCGGCTCGTCATAGAGCAGGATTTGGGGTTCCATGGCAATTGCCCTGGCCAGGCCGACCCGTTTTTTCATTCCCCCGCTCAATTCCGAGGGTTTTAAATCCTCAATGTCGTGCAAACCTACCATAGCCAGTTTCTGGATGGCTATTCTGCGGACTTCCTGGTTGGATAGCTTGGTATGTTCCTTGAGGGCAAAACCCACATTTTCCCAGACTGTGAGGGAATCAAAGAGCGCCGCCCCCTGAAAAAGCATCCCATATTTCTTGCGCACTGCGGCAAGTTGCTTCTCTTTTAAGCAAGCAAGATCCTCCCCGTCAATCAGCACCCGGCCCTCATCCGGCTGCAGCAGGCCGATTACATGCTTCATCAAAACACTCTTACCGCTGCCGCTGCCCCCGATCACCACCATAGACTCCCCCCGCTTGATATCCAGGTTAGCCCCCCGCAGCACACAATTACCGCCGAAGCTCTTATGCAGGTTTTCTGTTCTGATCATTTGGCTAAACCTTAACCACAGAGAACACAGAGAATAAATAAAATCTTTTTCATCTTTTCCCTTTGTGTCCTCTGTGACCTCTGTGGTTAAAAAGTGGTTTCATCTCTTTCCTCTTACTGGCATTATAGACACAGCCTAGCATGGCTGTCAAGCAAGGGAACCAAGAGGAAAAGGATTGTCAAAGCCGAAAGATGGTGCTAATATCTTTGTTTTAAGGTTTATCCGGGGAGAATAATGCTAATTTAAGCTTGAGGGGATTGACTATGCGGCACAAGGACTTATTAACTATTTATGACTTGAGCCTGGCCGAGTTGGAGGGAATCTGGCGGCTGGCTGCGGAATTCAAGCAAAAACAAAAGGCGGGTACTCCGCTTAATCCCTTGCGGGGCAAGACCCTGGGCATGATTTTTCAAAAACCCTCCACCCGCACCCGCATTTCTTTTGAGGTGGGAATGTACCAACTGGGTGGGCAGGCGGTTTTTCTCAGTACCCAGGAAATTCAGATGGGGCGGGGAGAAAGCGTGGCCGATACAGCCAAGATTTTGTCCCGCTATGTGGATGGGATTTTAATCCGCACCTTTGCCCAGACCGATGTAGAGGAGTTGGCCGCCCTGGCTACGATTCCGGTGATTAACGGGCTGACCGATCTACTCCATCCCTGCCAGATTATCGCCGATTTGTTCACCATTTGGGAAAAGAAAGGCAGCCTGGCCGGTCTTAAGGTGGCCTATGTGGGAGACGGAAACAATGTGGCCCACTCTTGGCTTTACGGGGCGGCCAAGTCCGGGGTGAACCTGACCGTCAGCACGCCCCGGGGCTATGAGCCGCAGGCCCGGATTGTTGCTGTCGCCCGGGAGGAGGCACACGGCTGCTGCCTGGAATTGGAAGCCGACCCCCGGGCGGCGGTGTCTGGTGCGGATATAATTTATACCGATGTCTGGGCCAGTATGGGGCAGGAGGCCGAGGCGCAAAAGCGGCAGGCGGTTTTTGAGGATTACCAGGTTGATTCCCAACTCCTGGAGCAGGCCAAGCCGGATGTTTTGGTAATGCACTGCCTGCCTGCCCACCGGGGCGAGGAAATCAGCGCCGAGGTAATTGACGGCCCGCATTCTGTTGTTTTTGACCAGGCCGAGAACCGCCTGCACGTGCAAAAGGCCATCTTGACTTTGTTGATGGGCGGGAAAGAGTTTATAATTGAGTAAAGTCTCCTCTCCCCTTAATTCCCTCTCCCCAGTGGGGAGAGGGTTAGGGTGAGGGGGTTCCCCTCTCCAGGAAAAGGTCCCCCTCACCTCAATCCTCTCCCCCAAGGGGAGAGGAAGTGATAATGCAAAAATCCCTTCAATATATGTTAAAAAGAGCTAATCTCCTTCTTTGTCTTGTCGTTCTGAGCGGCCTGTTTTTGGCCGGTTGTGTTCCTGTCCGCCCCGCTGTTTTCCCCGGTAAGGCTGGCGCTAAAAAACCGGGCCGGGCTAAACCCGGCAGCCCCCCGACCCCTGACGAGAGAGCCTTCCTGATTGCCCGCAGCCGTTTTGGTCACAAGCGCTACCCGGATGCGGTTAAGGAACTGCGCAAATTCTTAGGCGCCTACCCGAAAAGCCGCTATCGCAGCCGGGTGCTGCAAATGCTGGGGAAAGTCTATTACAAAACCGGCGATTGCACCCAGGCCCTGAAAACCTATAAACAGTTGCTTCAAGAAGACCCGGGGGCGGCCAGGGGGCAGTTGCGCTGGCAGATGGGGGAATGCTACTTTGCCCTGCAGGACTACCGGCAGGCCCTGGTGGAGTATCAACTGGTTTTGGACCGTTATCCCAAGAGTGTGGAGCAAGAACGGCTGCTCTACAAAATCGGGCTGGCGGCCGAGAAGCTGGGCTGGCTGGAGCAGGCGCGCAGCAGTCTGCTGCGGGTAGGGGGTTATAACCTGATTCCGGAGGAGAAAATCACCCTTTTTCTGGCCCGGGGACGGATTGGGCGTAAATTAAAGGACTATCGCATCACCTG
>QIFF01000298.1 GCA_003230635.1 bacterium
TCCCTATCCCCCGGTTATTACCTGATTAGCTTATCAGTTCAAAAACTATTATACAAGGTTGGGTTGAATGAAATGAAACCCAACAAAAAATGAACTAATTGTTGGGTTTCGTACCTCAACCCAACCTACCATCTATGTTTCAAAGCAGGGCCTGATCGCCCCGCTCATCCGTTCTAATTCGTACAGTTTCCTCAACAGGACAGACAAAGATTTTACCATCCCCAATGTACCCGCTCTGATTGACTTTGATGATGGTATCAACCACCCGCTGGGCACACTTGTCCTCCACCACCAAAGTCAACATGCGCTTGGGGATAAAGCTTAAACCGGGCTGCGGGGGTTCTTTAACTCCCAGTTCAAACAACTTGGGGTCTAATTCGCAGGCTATACCGCCAATCCCTTTCTGTTTACCGTGACCGTCCACGCTTAACATAGTCATGGACACATACCCTTGACCGGCCAGGGCATTTTTGGTTTCTTCCAGTTTATGGCGGCGAATGATTGCAGTTATCTCTTTCATTTTCTCATCCCTCCCGGTTACAGACCCTTTTTGCCGGTTCTGATAGTGTAGGCCTCTGATACTTCAGTAATAAACATCTTGCCGTCACCGATGTTGCCGGTGCGGGCGCTGTTTTCAATAATGCTCACCACCTTGGCGGCGTCTTTATCCTCCACCACCAGCATCAACATCAGCTTGGGCAGTTCATCATATAAAATGGGCCCTACCTGAATACCTTTCTGCCGCCCCCGGCCAAATACGTGCATCTTGGTTAAAGAGTAAAACCCGGCCTTGTCCAGTGCACTGACTACTGCCTCTTCTTTAGTAGGTCTTATAATCGCCCGAATCATTTTCATGGTTTTCTCCTTCTTTTTTTTGGGTCAGTTGTCTAGAAAGCCAAACTCCATCATCATTTCTTCCAACTCGTCCATTTCCATAGGTTCCGGAATGCAGAAATTCTCGTTATTGATTATATTCCCTGCCAGTTGACGGTAAACATCCGCCTGTTCACAAGTGGGTTCATGTTCAATGACTACTTTCTTGTTGATCTCCGCCCGCTGGACAATATTGTCGCGGGGAACGAACTGGATTAACCTGCTGCCGATACGGCCGGCAAAAGCTTCCAAGAGTGCCAGCTCGTTATCCACATTGCGGCTGTTGCAGATAATTCCTCCCAACCTGGCCCCGCCGGTCTGGGCAAACTTGACAATTCCCTTGCAGATGTTGTTGGCGGCATACAGGGCCATCATCTCCCCACTGGCTACAATGTATATCTCCTTGGCATATCCCTCCCGGATGGGCATGGCAAACCCGCCGCAGACCACATCCCCCAGGACATCATAAAAGGCAAAATCCAGCTCATCCTGGTAAGCCCCCAACTCCTCCAGCAGCTTGATGGCGGTAATTACCCCACGGCCTGCACAGCCGACACCCGGTTCCGGCCCGCCGGACTCTATACACTTTATGCCGCCGAAGCCGATATGCCGCACCACATCCAAGTCCACCGCCTCAGTGCCGTACTTGCGCAAAGTGTCCAACACTGTTATCTGCATCTTGCCTCCCAGCAGCAAGCGGGTAGAATCCGCCTTGGGGTCACAACCCACCAACATGATCTTTTTGCCCATCTCGGCCATGGCCGCAGTCAAGTTTTGCGTGGTGGTGGACTTGCCGATTCCCCCCTTACCATAAATAGCAACCTGTCTCATCATGATTTTTCCTCCATTAGTAAGGTACCCTGTACTATTCCTTAAAATTGCTCGGCCAACCCTATGTTCAAAAGTATAGCAAGCGATTATTTCCGAACAATAGAGGGATAATTAAATGTAAGTTAAATCTTTGTGAAATCCAGGCAAACAAAATTAGGTGCTTACATTAAGCAATGGCAGTGGTAAGATGTGTAGATAAAAAGGCAAGGTATTAGAAGGAGATAGCGGAACGAGTTACTCTCTGAACATATAACCCACGCCGCGGATGGTTCTGATATAATCTTCCTGTTCGTCCCCGATTTTAGCCCGGATGCGGCGGATATGGACATCCACAGTGCGAGTGCCGCCATAATAATTATATCCCCAGACAATGTTCAACAGGGATTCCCGGTTAAAGGCACGGCCGCGGTGGCTGGCCAGGTACTTTAAGAGTTCATACTCCTTGAAGGTAAGTTCCAGCCTGTCATCCCCAACCCAGACTTCATAGCGAGCCAGGTAGATAACCAGTTTATCGATTTTGATCATTTCCTGGTTGGAGAGCTTCTCCTTTTGCCAGAGAAGCCGCTTGATCCTGAAACCCAGTTCCTGAGATTTACAGGAGGTCAAGAGCATCTCATCAAATTCAAGGGTAAGCGGCAGCTTGGAAAGGTTATTCTCAGAAACCAAAATGATCATACCCGGCTGCTGATTCTCCAGGCGGGAATTGCTCTTCAGGTGCTGATATATCTGGAGTGTATCTTCATCCCATGAGGTTAGATCGAACATGATAACATCCGGTTTCTGCCTCAGGATGCTTTCTATTTCCACTTCGGCGTAATTTTCCAGAAAGACAACATAACCTGACAACTCCAAACCTGAAGCAAAGTTTTTAAGTAATGCCTGGTCTTCGCTCATAATCAGGATGCGATTTGTGTTGGTTGTCATCATTAAAACACCTTCCTTCCGCAGTTCTGTGACAAGAATAACTAACTAATATTTCAAGATGATTACCCTCAAGTTAAATCTTGGTTACTGGCAGGTTAATTTTTTGTTACGAGAAGGTGTTGGATACGAAGGGATAAGCTTCTGGTGGACAGGGGGCGAGAGCCAGGATGCTGGATTGCCGGGGTGTTTATCCGTATATTGTGGGGGGAATCTGGAGGGTTAAGCCGGAGGTTGGTGGTACCTTATATTCAGACAAACTCGTCAAACAACGCTTTAACCTTTTGTGGACTATAATTCCGCTCTATTAGGGGTTTGCCCCCAAGCATTGAGACTAAGTCTTCATAGGCGGGCCGTTCTTGCTTATAGAATATGCCGGTTGGGATTCGCTCGCCCCATTCCCTGGCTTTCTCA
>QIFF01000138.1 GCA_003230635.1 bacterium
GCACTCTCCCCGGAACGAGGCATCCAGGAAGCTACCTTTTCCCCCAATTGCTTGGCAACCGTAACTAGTTCCTGCTCACTGTAGGCAGCTTGCGAGGCAATAAACTCTACATCACGCTTATCCAGACAAATCAATTTGGCCATCAGGACAAAACGGTTTTCTTTTTTGTTAATCGTTCCCAGAATGGTTTTATCGGCTCCCAGCTTGCGACCCACCTTCACCCCACAAGAGGTGTTGGTGCAATCGGTTTGCTCCAACCTGATTTTATAGAGCGGGTCAACCTCTTCAAAGGCGGTTTCTATCTTGTCGCGGGACAAGACCTCCAGGTGTCCAGCTTCGGCCAAGGCCTGGCGAAAGGCCTCGGTTATGGCCTGGCTGCTTTCCAACTCCATGTTCATTATACTGAAATCCACCACCGCCAGCACGGTTTTCTCCCCGGCCTGAGCCGGGAGGGCAAAAAGTCCACTCGCCAAAAGCAAACAGCAAAGACTAATCAAGCTAAGAGTCTTTCTCATAGATCAACTCCTTGGTTAGTAAGGTGACAGGTAAATGCTTTATGTTGGAGTAGAGCCTTTAGGCTCGTGAAAAGACACGGGCGTAAACGCCCTACTCCATATCAATCGTCAATTTCTTTAGCCGTAGAACTTCCCGCATCCTTGACACAACGAAAGCCCAAATCTTCGTCGCCGACAGTGGGGGTGATTTTAAAGCGGGTTGAGCCCATACAATCGTAGTTGGCCTCGAGAAAAGAGCCCCCCCGGGCTACCTTGGGTTCTGTCAGTCCGAAGAACTCATCCTTGAAGGGGTTGCCTGGATAGTCCTTGTAGAAGTCGGCGGTCCACTCCTTGACATTACCCGACATATCATAAGCCCCATAATGGGTCTTCCCCTTTTCATATGTACCGACCGGCGTTGTGCGCCCGGGGCCTCCGGTTTCCGTATTGACCTTGTTACGACGAAAAGCATCTCCCCAGGGGTAGAGCGAGCTCCTGGGGCCGCGGGCGGCCTTTTCCCATTCCTCTTCCGTGGGCAGGCGCTTACCGGCCCATTTGGCATAGGCCTCGGCATCATGCCAGGTCACAAAAACCACCGGATGATTGGCCTTGCCCCCGGGATAAGTGCCGTTTTTCCAGTCCTCCGGCGGGGTGCGCCCGGTGGCATCCACAAATTTCTTGTATTGGGCATTGGTTACTTCATATTTATCAATGTAAAAAGCGGAAACCTTGACCTTATGGCGGGGCAACTGGTTGCGGAAAAAGCGCTCCTCAGCCCCGATTTTCTGCCTGATCCACTTGGTATCACCCTTGCTCAGCCCCATGATAAACTCCCCGGCCGGCACCAAGACCATGCCCCCGACTTTTTGGCCTTTTTTCATTAGGGTAAAATTCACGGAATAGGGCTTGCCCGCCTCTATTATCATTTCTTTTTTCTCCGTGATATAGCCGTCACGGCGCATCTCTATCACGTGTTTTCCTGCTTTCATAGCGGCAGCGTATTTTTCCGAAAATTGTTTTCTGTTGTTGGGGTCCTTTTTCAAATTCCCGTCAATATACAATTTAGCTGCCGGGCTGCAAAAAATGCGCACCTGTCCCTCTGTTTTTTTGTCCCAGAGAACATCCTGTAATTTTGCTCTTTTTTTCTCTTTCTTTTTGGCCCCAAAGCTACCCATACCGCCGCCGCCAAAGCCGCCCATCTTGGCCAAGGCAGGGCCGCTAAGCAAGCAGGAAAGAGTGCAGAATAATATGCCCGCCAGTAAGATTTTTTTACGCATTTTCTTTAACCCTTTCTTGATTTCTGTAAAATCTGCGCCGGTGTTTTTCTCCGCCGTTTGGTGCGGTCAAAGTCGGCATCAAGACTCACCAGAGTCAGCGTATACTTTTCCGCTGCTGTGTACTGATAAGCATCATCAAAGTCAAGGTTAAACCTCTCTCTTACAGAAGTCAACCGGTGTATGTCCTCGGGATCGAGATGGATCAGAGAAACAGCCCCATCAATGAAAGTATCTTGGACAAACTGCAAGAGTGCATCTATCCTGTTCAGTCTACTCAGCACCACACCGATAAAATGAAAAGCGAAATCGGTGATAAAAAAATGGTCTGACGGCACATGATCGAGAAATTGGCCAACTTCTTCAGACCGCGCTTGACCCAGAAGCCGTTCAAGCCATATATTGGTGTCCACCAGATACATGGGTCAGTCGCCTCGCCATTCCAAGGCCTTTTTCTGGAGTTCCAGAGAGGTGTACTGTCCACTATAATCCCCCAGAGCACCTGCCCAATCCTGGCGCAATTTCCTTCCATGTTTTTGGGTGCATCTTTCTATCAGGAAACACACAAAATCCTCTACCTCACGTTGAAACTCAGGAGGCAACGTCTTGACCATTGCTTCCAGTGTTTGGTTAACAGGCATTGTCCAGTTCACCTCTTTTCAGTCTTGCTTCCTTTGAAATTAATAAACACAGCGAAATCCCACATTTTCATCATCGGTTACAGGAGTAAATTTGAGGCGCCCAATAGTAAGGGCGTCATTTTTTAGATCTAAAAATGACCCCCCACGCAAAACATAACGCTCCTTGCCAAAGAACTCATCCCGGCAGGTAGAACCCGGATAGGGCAGATAGTTGTCAGCCGTCCATTCCCAGACGTTGCCGGCCATGTCATAGACCCCGTAAGGAGATTTACCCTTTTCAAATGTAGCTACCGGGGTGGTTGACCCCTTCCTTGCCTCATCCGTATTGGCATATTTGCGCTTGTATTTATTCCCCCAGGGGAATATACGTCCATCGCTGCCGCGGGCGGCCTTTTCCCATTCCGCCTCGGTCGGCAGGCGCTTGCCGGCCCACTTGGCGTAGGCGTTGGCATCGTTCCAGGTCACAAAGACCACCGGGTGCCTGCCCTTGCCGGCGGGAAAGTTTTTTCCCCCCCAGTATTCCGGCGGAGTGTGCCCGGCAGCGTCAATAAATTTTTTATACTGCTCGTTGGTTACTTCATATTTATCAATATAAAACTCAGGAAGATTTAGCTTGCGCCGGGGAGTGG
>QIFF01000368.1 GCA_003230635.1 bacterium
GATGTTGTTTTCCTGAAAGTTCAGGATTGCCTGGGGGTCATAGAGTAACACGTTGGTATCAAAGACAAAACTTTTGATCATTTGGGTTCCTTTATGAATGCGGGTTGCTGTCAACAACTCCCACTTTATATACCACATTGGGGCGGGTTTAACAAGTCCTTTTACAGAAATTCCTTGACAACAAAGACAATCTGAAAATAGAATGAGGGGGAAAGACAATCCCCCTCACCTCAGTCCTCTCCCCCGAGGGGAGAGGAAGCAAGGAAAAGAAAGTTGAAGCATGGGCTTACGCGTTTATAATACCTTAAGCGGTCAGAAGGAGGAATTCCGACCCCGGCAGGCGGGGCAGGTGGGGATGTACGTCTGCGGGATTACCGCTTATGACGACTGCCATCTGGGGCATGCCCGGGCGGCGGTGGTCTTTGATATAATCCGCCGTTACCTGGAGTACAAGGGGTACGAGGTAACCTATGTGCGCAATTTTACCGATATTGACGATAAGATTATCCAGCGCTCGCAAAAAGAACAGCGCCCCTGCTCGGCCATTGCCCGCCAGTATATTGAGGCCTATCAACGGGATATGCAGCAGTTAGGGGTGGAGCCGGCCACGATTGAACCCAAGGCCACCGAGCATATCAGCGACATTATCAGCATAGTTGAAGGACTGATTGCCAAGGGTTACGCCTATGAGATAGAGGGGGATGTCTATTTTGCGGTCAGGAAGTTTGCCGGCTATGGCAAGCTCTCCGGGCGCAATCTAGAGGAAATGCAGGCGGGAGCGCGCATTGAGGTGGACGAACGCAAGGCCGATCCGCTGGATTTTGCCGTTTGGAAATCCTCCAAGCCGGGTGAGCCTTCCTGGGAAAGCCCCTGGGGGCCGGGGCGTCCCGGTTGGCATATTGAGTGCTCGGCCATGTCTATGCACTATCTGGGGGAGAGTTTTGATATTCACGGCGGGGGCAAGGATTTAATCTTTCCCCACCATGAAAACGAAATCGCCCAGTCCGAGGGTTTCAGCGGACAGCCCTTTGTCAAGTATTGGCTGCACAACGGCTTTGTCAATATCAACCAGGAGAAAATGTCCAAATCCCTGGGCAATTTCTTTACCATTAAGGACATTCTGGCCAAATACCCGGCTGAGGTAGTCAGGTTTTTTCTGTTGTCCAGCCACTACCGCTCACCGATTGATTTTTCGGATAAAAGCCTGGACGAGGCTAAGCGGGGACTGGAGCGTTTTCATAACACCTTTCGCAGTGTTGAAAATCTTCCAGAAAACAAAGGCGATGACAAAGGGCTAAACACTGCCATTGAACAATGCCAACAGGATTTTGAAGCAGCTATGGATGATGATTTCAATACCGCCGCTGCGATAGGGGCTTTGTTTGAATTGCTCAAACAGGTCAATCTTGTTGTTGGCCAATCGTCCCCGCCCACCCAGGCGCTCAAGGCAGCCGTGGCCAAGATTAAAGAATTGGGATCTGTTATAGGATTGTTTACAGCCAAAAAGACAAGCGGTTCAGAGGATACAGTAAATGCTTTAATGGAACTACTGATTGAATTGCGCCGACAAGCCCGCCAGAACAAGGATTGGGCCACTGCCGACCAAATCCGCCAGCGCCTGGCCGAGTTGGGCCTGCAACTGGAAGACACTCCCCAGGGAACCACCTGGTACTGGAAGTCGTGATGCCAAACCAATATTTATTTTTGGGAAAGTAATTTTGCTTGACATTCGGGCCGTTTTGAGGTAAAAGTAAGGTTTCCTGGTGGTAGCCGCAGCCTTTAGGTTGCGCTCGAGGGCTGGAAGTCTGCGCCTGCCGGATTCATAATAATCTAAATACTAAAAGAAGGTAACTAATTGTGAAACGGACATATCAACCCAGTAGATTGGTGCGTAAAAGGCGGCATGGCTTTCGTAAACGCATGTCCACTACCAATGGTCAAGCAATACTTAAGCGCAGACGGGCCAAGGGGCGTAGAACCCTGAGCGTTTGCCTGAGCACTTAAACCAATTGGGGTGCTTTGAAAAATTAGAATTTTCGTTCAATATCAAGGCATGCGAAAAATTTAACCGCAGGCATATGTCTGATATTCCGAGGATTAAATTTTGAGCATAACACAGATATTGGGCGAAAAGGCCATTTTTAAAGGTGCCCCAATGGGTGGGTTTAACTTCCCTGCCATAGAGAGGCTTAAAAAAAAAGTCAGTTTGAGGCGGTTTTTAGCCAGGGGCGCAAGCTTGTCAGTAATAACTTTGTCCTCTATTATAAAGCCAATGGTTTACCTCACAACAGGCTGGGGGTCTGTGCCAGCAAGAGGACGATTGGTAATGCGGTGGCCAGAAATCGGGCTAAGCGTTTGCTGCGTGAGGTCTATCGGTTAAATCGCCCCTATTACCGGCCGGGTTTCGACTTGGTATTTGTAGCCAGAACTGGCTTGCTGAAAATAAATTGTAATCAATTGAATCAACAAGTAAAAGCGCGCTTGGCTGTGGCTGAGTTAATCAACTCAGCACTGAATATGGGTAGAAATTGAGACGGATTATCCTTGGGCTAATAAAGTTTTACCAGAAGGCCTTTTCCCCCTTTTTCCCCCCTGCATGTAGATTTTCTCCTACATGTTCCCAGTATGCGCGGGAGGCTTTAGAGAGCCATTCCCCCGGCAAGGCTTTACTCCTGGTGGGACGTCGGCTGCTAAAGTGTCATCCCTTCCATCCAGGCGGTTATGACCCGGTAAAATAAGCCCCTAACAGTGTTGATACCATCCCTTAATTGGGTTTGAGATGATTGGAGTAGTAGTTAATAATGGACAAACGAACATTCCTAGCGGTTGGAATCTCTATTCTTATTCTAGTTGCCTATCAGTATTTCTTCCCTCCTGTCCCTCTTGAAACGCCGCAGGTTACTGCCAGGCAGGAAACAGCCAGTACTACCACTACTGCCCCTGCTCCGCAGGCCCTTCCAGCAACCTCTACCAGCGGTGAGCAGGGAGAATTTTCAGAAACCTATCAGGCGGAACAAGAGAACAAGACCC
>QIFF01000077.1 GCA_003230635.1 bacterium
GGACAAGCCGGAACCAAACAGGAAATACAATCAACCACAGAGGGCACAGAGAAATTCTCTGTGTCCTCCACAAGACTAACCACGGATGCACACCGATATACTGATTAAAAAGAATACAGAAGTCGGAAGCCAAAAGAATAAATGCCAAGACATTTTTTATTCTGTTTCCTCTGTCCTGGTTTTTTTATTGTCTGAGTTCATCTGTGTTCATCGGTGGTCAAATTATAGGGAGGACACAGAGGAAACAGAACAAAATCCCTTTGCCATTATCTCCTCTGTGTGCTCTGTGGTTAATTTTCTTTCTCAGACCAGGTGGTGAATTCGGGTTTTTCTACGCTTAAAAAGACCTGAGGAATTTTTTTTAAAAAAAGACAGCCTTTGAGTTGACATAAATCAACTTTGGGGCTATAATGCCCCTATTCTGGAAGCTGTCAGGATAGCGACCAGTCGCCCTTAGGAAGCGTTGAGGCTTTTAAAATAAAGGGTTAATATAGTTAGTCAAAGAGTACGTTGGAGGTGCTGGCTCCATGGACCCCTCAGTTAAACAGAAGTCTGAGGAAGGTAAGGGTGGTGGATTAATTGTCTCACTGGTTTTACTCTTGCTCTTCTGGCTGGTTATGTCTCTTCCCCCCGACATCTTTACCCCCCAAGGGCTGGATAGCCTGCTGCAACACTTGCTGATCGGTCTCCCGCTGGCCTTTTTAGTAACCCGCTTAACCCGTCAACCCATCTTCAGCCGGGCCGAAATAAAGGCTCACCGCCTGCCGAACGTCTTGCGCTTGTTAAGCTATTTCTTTTACTTAATCTGGCAAATTTTAGTTGCCGGGGTAGATGTGGCCAAGCGGGTCATGCGTCCCAAGCTTGATATTTCCCCCGGCATTATCAAGGTTCGCACCCCCTTGCGGGATGATCTGTCGATTACCCTTAATGCCAATTCCATTACCCTTACCCCGGGCACGATTACCATAGATGTGGAAAAGGACGAAGAAGGCAGCACCTTCTGGGTGCACTGCATAAGCCAGAAGGGGGTAGAAGACATTAGAGCAAATAAAGGGTTTGTGGATAAAATCCTTAATATTTATAGAAAGTGATATGCCAATGGACTTCATCCTGGCGGCCAAAATCATTCTGGTAATTCTTTCCCTGACGATTTTCTTTTGTCTATACCGGGCAATCGTGGGGCCTACCATTCCCGACCGGATTATCGGCATTAATGTAATCGGCACCAAGGTAGTGGTGATGCTCGCCTTGGTGGCGGTAATCTTTGAGCAGGCCTTTTTCTTTGACCTGGCCTTGATTTACGCTTTACTGTTGTACGTTACCACCCTGGCCTTCGTAAGGTACCTGGGTGCGGGGACATTGGACTAATGGATAGTCTGTTGCGTTTGTTAGGAGTAATTTTAATCTTTGCCGGAGCCTTTTTCTTTGTCGCCGCTACGGTGGGAGTGATTCGCATGCCTGACCCTTACAATCGGGGGCATGTGGCCGGCAAGGGGGACAGCCCGGGGTTTATTCTTTGTTTATTGGGTATTTGGTTTTACTGGCTGACCATCAGTCCGGCCGAGAGCCTGAAGATATTGGTGATTATCATATTCATGCTCTTCGCCAACCCGATTGCCATACATTCCATCCTGCGGCTTTGTTTTAAGCAGGGGGTAGAGACTTGTCCCGGCACTACGATTGAAGAGGAAGATTAAATGGAACTTCTCACTATAGCCCATCTAATCATCTTGCTTTTCTTGATTACCACCGCCATAGCGGCGGTAATGGCCAAAGATCTGCTGACTGCGGTGATTATTTATAGCGCTTACAGCTTTACCATTGCCCTTACCTACCTGATTCTGCGGGCGGCTGACGTAGCCATGACAGAGGCTGCGGTAGGAGCAGGGGTAACCACTATTCTCTTTGTAGCTGCCCTGTGCAAAACCGACAGGAAGGAAAAGGAATGAAACAAACCGTAGGCGTAATCTTTTTTTCCCTCTTCACCTTTTGTATGATTGTGGTGGTTTTACACCTTTTTCCCGTAGGAGACCCCCACCTGCCCAGCTATGCGGATTTTGTCTCCCCCCAGATGCCCGCCCAGGAAGTGCCTCGCCGGGCTGATTCCGTAGCCTTGCGTTATGCGCGGCGGGCGGGTCTTGACGTAGGGGCAACCAGCGTGGTGGGAGCGGTGATTCTAGACTACCGCGGCTATGACACCCTGTATGAGACCGCGGTGCTCTTTACCGCGGTGGTGGCGGTTTTGTCAGTGCTTGCCAAGGCAAAAAAACATGATTAAGCTCAGTCTAATCGTAAGGGTGGTAACCCAGAAGCTGTTTCCCTTTTTACTGATGTTCGGGGCTTACATTATCCTTCACGGTTCCTCTTCTCCCGGCGGGGGTTTTCAAGGGGGAGTAGTGGTTGGGGCCGCCTATATCCTTTTTGCCATTGGGGTTGATGCCCAGGAGGGCCGCACGCTGGCCCCGGCAATAGCCTTGAAAATGGTGGAAAGCGCCGGGGTACTCATCTTCGTGGGAATAGGTCTGGTGGGGGTTGTTTTGGGGTACAGCTTTTTAGCCAACAGGGTGGCCGGCTTTCCCCCCCAGGGGATGGCAGGCAGTCTCCTGAGCGGCGGCACGCTGCTGGGAATAAATATTGGGATTGGAATTCACGTGGCCGCTACGGTGGTTACCCTCTTCCACGCATTTTTGGAATATGAACCAGAAGAGAAAACCACCCAGGAGGAATCCCCCGCATGATCGCCCGTCTGGATTTCATTGTGGCTGTAATTTTGTTTTCCATTGGGTTGTATGCCCTGGTAATAAAAACCAATCTGATTAAGAAACTGATTGGTTTGAATATCATGGAAACTGCGGTTTATCTGTTTTTTATCGCCATAGGGGATGTGCGCCTGGGGCCGAGCAGTTCCCAATGGGCCAAGGCTACCTTTATTCGCGACCCCCAGGTGGCAGCCCAAGGGCTGGAACCGATGGTCAATCCTATCCCTTCGGCCTTGATTCTGACCGCCATTGTG
>QIFF01000343.1 GCA_003230635.1 bacterium
CACAAGGGCAGCGGCCTGGGACTGGCCATTGCCAAAGAAGTAATAGAACACCACGGCGGCCGCATCTGGCTGGAATCCGAACCCGGCCGCGGCGTCACCTTCTTCTTTACCCTGCCCTACGGCAGGAGGGATTGAACAGTGGAGGAAACAGAAATGCCGACAAAAAACCCAGGAATTAATGTTGTGTTAGAGAAATACCTTTATGACAGCATTGAACGCCTTGCTAAAAAAGAGGGGGTTTCAATGTCTCTAAAGGTGCGTGATCTTGTAAAAGAGGCATTAGAACTGGAGGAGGATGTAACCCTATCCAGGCTTGCAGAAAAGAGAGAACGAACCTTCAGTAAAGCAACAGCCCTGAAACATAGTGAGGTTTGGTAGTTCTAGGTTAAACAAAAAGGCAAAAAGAGAGTCAAATTCATGGAGCAAAAAAGGAGTCAATTCGTAGAATGGTGTGATTTGATATTAAACTACATAAAAACGTTGGTATGGCCAATTATTGTCATCTCTCTTCTGTTTACATACCATACTGAAATCCGTAACCTTATAAAAGGCATTTCCAGCCTAAAAATTGGTCCTGCAGAAATCCAACTGGAAAAGAGGGTAGAAGAACTGGGCACAAAATTAAAGGAAAAAAAGGAAAAGAAAGTTCCTCCAGAAGATATTTATGCGGTGGTAAAAACTTTCAAAGAGTTTCAAAATGCCATTCGGCAGGGCAGAAAATCTAAACTGGGAAAATATTTTTCAAAACATTATTCAAACCGAGACGAGGATATAAGGAATTGGAGCGAACTATCAAAAAAAGAGTTTTTTATAGAAGTGAAAGATGTCGGCCGGTATGGCGATAAAATTAAGGCTTCTATTAAGGGAGCTATAGAACAACAAGAGTGGGAGGATTCAGTGACCTTAATTAAGGAGGATAATATATGGAAATTCTCAGAGTAATCCTTCAAAAAGTTGATACTTTTTCTGTTCTGAGACGTTATTTTTTAATTTTTGCGGTCTTTAGCACGGTTTTTTTACTATCAGGAGTTAATTCTTTAACCTGGGGGAACGGGTTTCGGCCGCCTTCTAAGAAAGCAGTTCCTCCAGCAAAACCGTCAGACAAAACAGAGGTGTCTCTACCTGATAGGTTGAAACTTGAGCCAGCGCCAGAAAGTTGGGGGCTACCGATAAGTGGTTCCTGGGGAGAAGTTCATTATAACAAGCAAAATCAAAGGACACTTTTAATCAGGTTAAACCTTAAAGGACTCTTACCCAAGCATGAATATATTTTGAGTTTAAATGGCAAACCCTGGCACACAAGTAACAAAAACTTCCCTCAGAGCTATGGCGAGGAAAGGTATTATGATTTTGAGAGAGTAACTACAAACGATAGGGGTGATGTGGAAAAGTATCTAACTTTAGACCTCTCATCTGGACAATATAATGTAAAATTTTTTGTAAAGGACCCTGCCAATAACTGGAAGATAGTTTTGTATAATGATTTTTTTATATTTACCATAAGGTAGCTAAAGCCGAACGGTTATTCCCCTCTCTTTCAAATACTCTTTCACCTGGTGGATGGAAAATTCTTTGTAATGGAAAATAGAGGCGGCCAGGGCGGCGTCGGCTTTGCCTTTGGTAAAGGCGTCATAAAAATGCTCCAGCTTGCCGGCTCCCCCGGAGGCAATCACCGGAATGCGCACATTTTCGGAAATGGTGCGGGTCAGCCCCAGGGCGAAGCCGTCTTTGGTGCCGTCGCAGTCCATACTGGTCAATAGTATCTCTCCGGCCCCCAATTCCTCAACCTCCTGCGCCCATTTAAGGGCGTCCCTGCCGGTAGGGGTACGTCCCCCGTGGGTATAGACCTCCCATCTGCCGGGTGCCGTTTGCTTGGCGTCAATGGCTACTACAATGCACTGGCTGCCAAAGCTCTGGGCTGCCTGGCGGATTAGCTGAGGGTTATCAACCGCTGCGGTATTGAGGGAGACCTTATCCGCCCCGGCCAACAGCAACTTGCGAATATCGGCCAGCTCACGCACTCCCCCCCCCACGGTCAGGGGCATAAAGACCTCTTCCGAGGTATGGCGCACTATCTCCAGGATAATATTGCGCTTCTCGTGGGAGGCGGTAATGTCCAGGAAGACCAACTCATCGGCCCCTTCGTTTTCGTATATGTGGGCTTGCTCCACCGGATCTCCCGCATCTATCAGATTAACGAAATTCACTCCCTTAACTACCCGCCCGTCCTTAACATCCAGGCAGGGTATGATGCGTTTGGCTAGCATATTAAGCATTCCTTTCCGCTAGTTATTCTTTACTACCTTATAAATCGGTTTAAGTGACACCAGTCGATATTTCTTCTCCAGATTTTCCACATTATAATAACCCCTGCCCGCCATATCCGCCAGGTAAATCGGCCCCTGATCATAATTCTCATCCACATAGGGCTTTAAATCATAACCCTCTTCAAGCTTGGAGGCGTCTTGCACATAAACCAACTTTACATCCGGGCGCATCCCCAAAACTTTTTGATAATATTCCAAAACCGCCGCCGGGGTGTAATCAGCAATAATCGTGGCCTTCGGTTCCAATTGTTCCAGGGCGGCAAGGGCGTACTGCCGGGGGCCATAATAGCCCCGCTTGGAGGGATTGAGGAAGAATTCTTCATTGTCCCGGTAGGGCAGCGGACGGGCATGCAGCAGGTCAACCCCCAAGCTTTTGACCAAAACCGGGGTCAACTGGTAGGTAAAAAGCGGCGTAAGCAGCAGAGCCAGGAAGAGTAAAAGGATAATATTCTGCCGCCGCCGCTGGATCAGGCAATGACAACCATAGGCAATCAGCAGGGAAAAGAGGGCGTAATCCTGGATATAAAAGGTATAGTTGGCGCCGCCGAAGGTCTCGGGGCCTGCAATAAAGAAACCGGCATTGACCGCAAGGGCCAGCAGGAAAAACCAGGCCAATTTCCTGTCCTGGCGAAAAAATTTGATCAGCCCCACTGTGCCCAGGCCAAAGCCCACCAGGGGAAAC
>QIFF01000087.1 GCA_003230635.1 bacterium
ATAAACTGGTGGTTACCAAGGCTATAGCAGACAATCCGGAAAGGGAACTGGCCAAGCTGCTGCGTAATCCGCAAGACCCGAGCCTGCTGCAGAGCTACGGGCGTTTGCTGAGGCAGGAAAATGGTCTCTTGCGCCAGCAAATCAGGGAATTTGAAGCACACTACCGGCAAACCACTAAACAACAACTTAAATTCGGCCCCCTGGCTCAGGAGTTGATTATTGAACGAGCCCGCAGAAAGGGGGAAAGCACAAAGACCTTAGCTGAAGAAATCCTGCGCCATTATGCCGAAATCAGCCAGCAGGAAGAAGAGTTTTTTGCCAAAAACGGACTCAGGGTCAAGTTTAATCAGGCGGCCCGGGATTTAATTATCCAGCGGGATTGGCAGGAAAACAAGTCGGTGGCCGATATTTGCCATAAGGTTATGCACAACTATGAGCATGGATTGACCCTGATTAAAAATAACACCGGCAAAAGCGAATTTACTATTACTAAGGAGGGGGTGGAAAACCCGGACGCTTTTCTTGACAAACTAATCAAAAGATATTTTGGCAAGGAGCATCCCAAGGCATCATGAAGCTGACGGTTTTGGGTTCCGGCACTTGTGTTCCTTCCCTGCAGCGGGGCGGGCCGGGGTTGTTGCTCCAGAGCGGACAAAGCAGCCTGCTGCTGGACAGCGGGTTGGGGAGCCTGCATAAGCTGCTCAAACTTGGGCTTAGCTACCGGGATATAGACTGCCTGGGTTATACCCATATCCATCCCGACCACACCGCCGAGTTGGTTCCTTTCCTCTTCGCCTGTAACTATGGAGAGGCGGTGCGCCGTAAACCCTTGACCATCATCGGCGGCCCGGGTTTTGAACAATTCTTTCAGCAGTTGACAGCCGTCTATGAGCATTGGCTGCACGCCCGGCACTATCCCCTCAAGCTGCTGGAACTGCCGGAGGGACAATGGCAAAGCCCGGATTTCAGCTTAATCACTACGCCGGTGCAGCACAGCCCGCAGAGCATTGCCTACCGTATAGAGGCCGGGGGGCGCAGCCTGGTGGTTTCCGGTGACAGTGATTATTGCCTGCCATTGGTGAAGCTGGCACAAGGTGCTGATTTACTGGTTTTGGAATGTGCTTTCCCAGAGGGGAAAAAAGCGGAAGGGCACCTAACCCCCGGTTTAGCCGGACAAATTGCCTCCGAGGCAGGTTGCAAGCGCCTGTTGCTGACCCATTTTTATCCTGTTTGTGATGAATTCCCCATCAGAGAACAGTGCCAAGAGGTTTTTAGCGGAGAGTTAATGCTGGCCGAGGATTTGCTTCAATTGGTGGTGTAACTCTACCCATTTAGGTGTTTTTTTGTCTCAAGCTGAGACATCAATGCAACTTGGTATCAGCTTTTTTCCCTTTTCCAACCTACCATCCAAACAAGACCACTCCCCAGGAGGAAAAGCGTAGCCGGCTCAGGAACCGACGATGGGATGCTTTCAGCATCGTGGGAAGGGGGGGCGAATTTTTTCCCATAACCGTACAAGTCAAAATGCAGAACATGCGCGGAACCCAATCCAGAGGTATCTACATCATATTGTGCAAAGTAAAGAGGGTTGCCGTTACCGTCGTACGGCTTGATACCACCCCGATCTTCGGCGCTATTGTATAATTGGGCTGTATTAAGTAAATCAAACTTAAAGGGGGTCTCTATAAAGTAAGTTGGGAAAAGGTTGCCGTGATTCTGTACACCAGGGGGAGCATTATCAGGAGTGTCCCATTCCATGTCAGTCCCGTTAACATAATATGTCTTCCCACCAAACTCGAAATAAGCATCTAAGGGAGCGCTTACCTGTGGAAATACAGCTACGGAAAGAAAATACTGCGCAGAGAGGGCAGCCTCATTTGTGGAGTTTAGAAGAGCATACAGCTCAAAATTGCTGCCGGTGGCCACGATGGTTTGTGTGGCGTCATTATAGATTCCATTTGAAATATCAAGCTGAAGAAGGGGGATAGCATAAACTGATCTGATACTGGTAAAAGAAAGGAAAATAAACAAACCCACAAAAATTACAAAATGTTTTCTTTTACTATTGTTCATCATTTATACCTCAATAATTATGTAATTTACTCTTTGATTAAACTTGTCAATAAATATATCATAACAATTATGAAATATCAAGAAAATACCGCGATTAATTTGCTGTGAGGTTTGTGAGGTTAAAGAAGCAGCGAAAAAATTGACCTCCAGCTTACTGAGTTTTGACCTAAGTCAAAGAAACTATCAAATTATAGGGATATTATATTGTCAATAACAATAAAGATTACTAGATTGGTTATCTTTAAACGCCATCCCCGGGGAGGTGAGGAGAATGAAGCGGCAGATTGTAAGGATTGATGAGGAATTGTGTAACGGCTGCGGTGTCTGCGTGACTCCCTGCGCCGAAGGGGCAATCACTATGGTAAACGGCAAGGCCAAGGTCTTGCGCCAGGAGCTGTGCGACGGGGCCGGTTTCTGCCTGGGCGTTTGCCCTACCGGGGCGCTGACGATTGAGGTACGGGAGGCCCCGGACTTTGATGAAAAAGCGGTTAAGAAAAAAAGCAAGAAAAGGAAAAAGACTTATATCAATCAGAGCTGCTTCAACTGCAGCAATACAGAGGAGCAGGCGGTGCTCTTTCCCTGCCGCAAAGACGGGCAGAGCCTTTGGGTTTGCGTGCGCTGTTTGCCTTATCTAATTCATGGTTGAACAAGGGCGAAACCACAGAGAGCACAGAGGAATTCTCTGTGTTCTCCAAATCTTAGCCATTGACACTCAGCCATCAGCCGTCAGTAAAAGATTTTGGCTGATAGCTGAATGCTGATGCTTTGTTGATTGATTTAAAGGGAGGAAGACTAAAAGAGGGCATAAAAAGATTGATAATTTAGAGGACACAGAGGGGAGGAATAAAATCCCGCTTGACTTATTAATAGTTAATGTTTTCTCTGTGTTCTCTGTGGTTAATTTTTGATAATACCAAACCAACAAAGGAGGAGGAGCAAATGGAAACCGCTAGTTTGCACAGTAGTATCAACCAGATGCAGGAGAAAACAAGCCGGGAGGGCATGGAAACCGTAGCCGACCGCTACAGCGCCCAGGAAAAAGTCCGCTGCCGCACTTACTGCCAGAAAGGGTTGAGCTGCCAGTTGTGCAGCAACGGCCCCTGCCGGATTATCCCCGGCCGGCTGGAGCGCGGGGTTTGCGGAATTGACGCCAAGGGAATGGTCATTCGCAATGTGCTTCACAAGAACAACATGGGAATTGCCGCCTACGCCTTTCACTGTAAAGATGCGGCCAAAACCCTCAAAGCCACGGCCCAGGGCAAGACCCCGTTTAAAATCAAGGACGAGGCCAAGCTGGACGC
>QIFF01000354.1 GCA_003230635.1 bacterium
CGCGCCAGGTAATGCTGATTGAGGAACCCATGGCGGCGGCAATCGGGGCCGGGCTTTCTATAGAAGAGGCAGTGGGAAATATGGTGGTGGACATTGGCGGAGGAACAACCGAGGTGGCGGTGATTTCCATGTCCGGCATGGTCTATAGCAGATCCGTGCGTGTGGCCGGGGATGAGTTGGACGAAAGCATCATCCAGTACCTGCGCCATGAGCACTCCCTCTCAATCGGCCCCAACACCGCCGAACAAATCAAGATTAGAATTGGTTCGGCTTATCCCTCTCCCGAAGAAGAAAATATGGAAGTAGCCGGCATTGACCGTTCTGCCGGTACCCCCCGCCATCTTACCCTGACCTCCGGCGAGGTGCGCGAGGCAATTGCCGAACCGTTGCAAGCCATCGTGGATACGGTGCGAGATACAGTGGAGAAAACCCCTCCGGAACTGGTTTCCGACATCATGGAACGGGGAATTACCCTAACCGGTGGCGGCGCGCTGCTGCGCGGCCTGGACACCCTGATTACCCAGGAAGTAAAAATCCCCGCCAAAGTCTCGGCCGACCCCTTGCTCTGCGTTGTTCAGGGCACAGCCAAAACCCTCAACGACTCCAAGCTGCAAAAAAAGGTCGTAGTGAATTAATAAACAATTCGCTCTAAAACGGACAACAGATGGATTTTAAAACCGTTGCTAGAACCATCCTGGAAGGATTTCAACGGGGAAACATTCGTTACGCTCTGATTGGTGGATTCGCTCTTGGCGCCCTTGGCGTTCCAAGGGCAACCACGGATATAGACTTCCTTGTGCACCATGAGGATATAGCGAAGATAAAAAAACTTATGGAAGAAATGGGCTACGAGTGCGCTTTCCAGAGCGAAAATGTTTCCCAATATGTTTCTCCCCTTGAAGTTTTTGGCGAAATTGATTTCCTGCACGCTTTTCGCAAAGCATCGCTGGGAATGTTAGAAAGAGCAACGGAAAAAGAAACCTTCGGGGGGGAGCTAAAGATTAAGGTTTTAAGACCAGAAGACATTATCGGGCTCAAAGTACAAGCTGCGGCAAACGATGAAACAAGGTTTAATAGAGAATATATGGATATAGAGACCTTAATGGCGCATTACAAGACAGACTTAGATTGGCAGCTCATAAAAGAATACTTTTCTATATTTGACCAGCAAACATTATTTAGCAAATTAAAGGGTAAACACCTTGAAGCTAAGTGAGGAAGAAAAAGAAGAATTACGCGCTAGCGCCCAATCATCCAAACTGCGGGATGATCTAAGAAGAGTGGCCCAAAATCGCCACAACCCAATTCTAGTCAATGGTGAAGTGGATATGGATCGTTTATTAACCTTCCTCAATGAATATAACTCATTTCTCAACCACCAGCGCAAACCATTCCGCCAAATAATTGATAAGGATATGCGCTTGTAGATATGTTAGACCTCGCCTCCCTCAAAAAGCAATTAAACCAACTGGTAGCCCGGCAAAGGGAGTGGCAGGAAAAACAGCGCCGGCAGCTAGAGAAGGCCCTGGGCAGCCTTGAGGAATTCAGCACCAACTGGCAGGACTTGGCGGACAAAATCGCCGCCGGCAAGACTTCTTGGCTGGTGGCGGGCCTGACTGAAGCGCCGACTAAGCGTTACCACCTGCCCACCTGCTCTGAGGCTTTAAACGTTTTATCCAGTGACGGCTCCCAGATTTTTCCTGATCGCCATCAGCTTGCCCCCTGCTATCTAATCAATATCGGCCTGGTGGCGATTTGCTACGGCAGCGGGCAAAAACCAGTTCTGCGCAACGAACCAACCCTGTTCAGCGGCGAAAATCCCTGGAAGCCAGGGGCTGCAGCCAACTCCGAGGATATATCCGCTTACCGCAACCTGCTGGAGTTACAAGGACTGAGTAAGTTAGCCGACGAAGCGGCAAAATCACCGGCAGCCACTCTTGCCTTAAGCGACGGTACCCTGATCTGGTGGTTTCTGGAAGGAAAATCCCAGGAAATGCGCCAGGAGTTCCTGGAGCAGGTTTTAAGGGAATTGGATAAATTTCGGCAATTGGAAATCCCCATAGCCGGTTACATCAGCCGCCCGGGCAGCTCCGACGTGGTCAAGGCCCTGCGGGTAGGCTTATGCCCCCAGGAATTGGTGGACTGCGATTACTGCCCTTTTGATAAAGACGCCCTACCCTGCGCTGTGATCGAGATGGTGCTGGATCGGGCATTATTCGCTCAGTTGTTGGAGCCTGGTGAACGCTCCGCAACGTTTAAAAGCGCTTCCCAAATTTTAAGTAAATACGGTGAGCATTATATTCATTTCTTCTATTTACATAGCGGTTACGAAATAGTACGGGTGGAGATTCCCCAGTGGGTGGGCGATAATCCTGAATACCTGGACTTGACCCACAGCACCCTTTACGACCAGGCGCAAAAGGGCTTGGGCTATCCGGTTGTCTTGACCGAGGCCCACCAACAAGCGGTGGTCAAGGGAGCGGAACGAAATTTATTTTACCAATTACTGGAGGGTGAGTTTGCCCGCCATAATCTACGTATAAACACCTCCCGCAAACTTTCCGCAAAAACGAGGGTGCCGATTTGAGTGAAAAACCAATCGCCGAGGTAATTGAAAGTTCCAGTACGGAAATCCGCGCCCAGTGCTGGGAGTTGGGGCTCTCTCCCCCTCTGGGAGCAATTGTCAGGGTTGCTTCTGCGCCGGTAAGTTTTGCCCTGGTCTATCAGATCAACACCCAGAGCCTTGACCCCGGACGCCGCCCGGTAGCTTACGGCAAAACTGAAGAGGAGCTGCGCCGGGAGCAGCCCCAGATCTTTGAGCTGTTAAAAACCGAATTCAAGGCTATTCTGATCGGACACCAGGCAGGGGAGCAAATCCGCCCGATATTACCCCCACATCCGCCGCACATCCATAGCTTCGTTTGTTTATCTCCTCCCGAAGAAGCCAGGGGGCTGACCGCCAGGCCGGAGTATTTGCGCCGCTTATTGGGCACCCCTTTACC
>QIFF01000323.1 GCA_003230635.1 bacterium
TAGTCCTGGTAGTGGCTGCCGATGACGGGGTAATGCCCCAGACAATAGAGGCCATTCATCACGCCCGGGAGGCTAAGGTGCCCATCATGGTGGCGGTAAACAAGATTGACAAACCGGAGGCCAATCCCGAACGGGTGCGTCAGGACTTGGTAAAGCAGGAGCTGGTACCGGAAGATTGGGGCGGCAAAACGATTTTTGCAGACGTTTCCGCCAAGCAAAAGCTTGGGTTGGATAACTTATTGGAAATGCTCTTGCTGGAAGCCGAGATGTTGGAATTAAAGGCCAATCCGAACAAGCTGGCACGGGGGCTGATTATTGAGGCCAAACTGGATAAGGGTCGCGGCCCGGTAGCTACCGTTTTGGTACAAGGCGGCACCTTGAAGCTGGGAGACCCTTTTGTTTGCGGCGTGCGCTACGGGCGGGTGCGCGCTATGTTTGATGAAAAAGGGGAAAAGGTGAAGCAGGCTTCCCCCTCCACCCCGGTGGAGGTCTTGGGCTTTTCCGGCGTCCCCCAGGCTGGCGACAGCTTCGCCGGGGTTGACAATGAAAGAAAGGGGCACCAGGTCGCCCAGTTGCGCCAGCAAAAAGCCCGTGAAAGAAGCCTGGCTAAAATGGGCAGCCGCGTTACCCTGGAGGATCTACACAAGCAAATTGAAGAGGGAGAGATTCAGGAGTTAAAGCTGATCATTAAGGGGGATGTGCAAGGCTCGGTGGAAGCAATTAGTGATTCCTTGGTCAAGCTGAGTACTGAGAAAGTGCAGATCAAAACTATTCACGGGGCGGTGGGGGCAATCAGTGAAATGGATGTCATGCTGGCGGCGGCCTCCAATGCCATTATTATCGGTTTTAATGTCCGTCCCCAGCCAAAAGCCACCCAACTGGCTGCGGATGGCGGGGTAGATCTGCGCCTATATACCATCATTTACGACTTGATCTCCGACGTAAAAGCCGCCATGCAGGGAATGCTGGCTCCGGTTTACAAGGAAAAGTTGCTGGGGAGAGCTGAAACCAAGGAGGTGTTTAAAGTCTCCCGCATAGGGACAATCGCCGGCTCCCTGGTACAGGAGGGTAAAATCACCCGCAATGCCAGTGCCCGCCTGTTGCGGGATGATGTGGTAATTTATGAGGGGACAATTGAGACCTTGAGAAGGTTTAAGGACGATGTTAAAGAGGTAAGCAGTGGCTACGAATGCGGCATCAAGTTGAATGCGTATAATGATATTAAACCAGGTGATATAATAGAAGCCTTTACTCAGGAAGAAATAATACAGCAACTTTAGGGTCTAGAGGGGAACCAACCAGGGGAACAAAAAGCAGGAGTAACAGTGGATGAAAAACATCAACCTCTTATCCCCGGACAACCCTCCTGAAGGTGAAGGCTCCCAGAATGATGAACTAGCACTCGGCAAGAAAGGCTCCCCGCGGAAGACCTTACGCTCTCTTGGGTTAGTCTTATTCTTGTTTCTGGCGTTTTTGTTGGTTCGAGTTCTATACCAAGGGTATTTTGCAGACAAGCAACCAGTACCCTCAGCTACTAAGGTACCCTCTCTCTTACCCAAAAAGTACAAGGAGGTGAGGCGAGAAAAACCATTTAAATCAGTAACACAAACCAGAGCGGAAACTGCAACCCCTGAAACAGTCCCCCAGCGGCCATCACCCGCAAAACTTGCCCCTGGCTCTGAACAGGGGAAGGCCAAAGTCAAGCCAAAACCTAAATTGTTGCAGCCAGTCATCCCGGTAGAAGAGAGAAAATATGACTTGCTGGCAGGTACTTTTTCTTCACACAAAAAGGCCAAGGCGCAACTGGAAAAAATCAGGGCTTTGGGGTTTAAAGCGCACCAGCAAAGCATTCGGGTCAAGCAAAAGGTCTATATGGTCTATGGGGGAAGCAAGGCCAACTATCAGTCAGCCAAAAAATTAGAAAAGCGCCTGCGAAGCCAGGGCTTTGATACCTACCTGCCCTCCAGCAAAACTCAAAAATACCGGGTGCGGACGGGAGTTTTCACTCATCGCAATTACGCCCAAGAGCTCCTGCGCAAATTGCAGGCCAAGGGATACAAAGCCCAGATAGAAACAACCCAACTACCTTTACTCAAATATGAAATCAGACTGGACAACTTTAAAACTTACCAAGCGGCCAAGTCCCAACAAAATGCCTTGCAAACAAAAGGCATTGAAACGATTTTGCTATTAAAACAATGAGTAGCTAAAACCTCAGGGTGCCTTGAAAAATGAGGATTTTCGTTCAATATCAAGACACTTAATTTAACCACAGGCATATGTTTGATATTCCGAGGATTAAATTTTGAGCATAAGGCAGATATTGGGCGAAAAAGCCATTTTTCAAAGTGCCCTTCATCCAGGTTCAACACTCAACCTATAACTTAAGGAGGCACCAGTGACCAAAGCATATCTAAGTGAGCAAATCTGGAAAAAACACGGCAGTTTATCCAAAAGGGAAGCCAAAAGAGCGATAGAAACCGTTTTTGACACTATACGCAACAGGTTGCAAACTGGAGAGAGTATCCAGATCAAGGGCTTTGGTAGTTTTCTGGTGCGTCAGAAGGGTACAAGGATAGGACAAAACTTACAAACCGGCGGCACAGTTGAAATCAGCGCCCGCAAGGTAGTAACTTTCAAAGCCAGCCGCAACCTGAAAAAACAGGTTCGGGAAGGTTAAAGCAGACTGTGACCGGCTTACCCTTTGCCGCGTTGCGTCGGGAAATTGTTTTCCCGACGCCCCCTGCTTTCGCAGGGGCAGGCCTGCGTATCGGGATTACAAAATCCCGATACAACAAGGAACAAGGGCTACGCGACCCCTTGTTGGTTTCGGCCTAGGGACAGGCCGAAACATCAATTAAAAACAAAGTCCAGAACCTGCTGGAGGGGAAAGATAGAAATGGAACCTGTTGACATCCCACCCCAGCTTTTCTACAAGATTGGCCAGGTCAGCAATTTTACCGGCGTCAAGCCCCATGTCTTGCGCTACTGGG
>QIFF01000194.1 GCA_003230635.1 bacterium
GTGGTGTCATGTCGTCCTCCTTGTCTATTGAAGACGACTATAACAGATATCACTCAAAATACGAAGTGTTAAGTTTTACATTGTACTAGTCCCCTCCCACACGTAAACATCACCGCGATCTACTGCCATGAGACCAACCCGTTCCACAGAAAAATAGACCGATCCGGCAAAATCCTGCCCATCATGCCCGGATTCCAGGGCGTCCAGGTCAAGACTGGCTAGGCCCAGGTCGCCTTCATCGTCATGAACCCAGTCTCCCAATACCGTATGAGGACCCTCGTTTTTAAAACCGCCCCCCAGAACCCCTGAGCGCGGACCTGGAGGAATAGGCGGGCCGCTGATGTTCCACTCATAAATATCGGAATCCCCATCTATGGAATGAAGCAGTTGGAAGTTCAAGCCAATCACATGATCAAGGGTTACCGGCTGATGCCGGTTTGCAGAGAGGGCGTCTATTTGCGGGCTGCCGCCGGACCAGTAGTACTCAAGTCCCATATCCCCCCCCAACTGGAATGTGCCGTCCTCCGGGGTCCAATATATATCCCCGTTGATTCCCCCAGCCGCCGTGTCCGAATCCAGGGAAAACCAATGCTTCCCATCCATATAACCTGCCTGGGCAGCCGGCTGTGCAGCCAGCAGGACAACCAAGACCAGGCTCATAACTAACAAAGTCTTCTTTACCATCTGGTTACCTCCCTTCCATTCAAATTGATGTTTCGGCTTCAGGAGAAGCCGAAACCAATAAGGGCTACGTTGCCCTTTCTGCTTTCGGCCTGAGGACAGACCGAAAGATATATTGTTTTTCTCTGTGTTCTCTGTGGTTAATCCTGCAATTTCTCTCGCAGCAGCTTATTAACCATTTGGGGATTGGCCTTGCCCCGGCTGGCCTTCATCACCTGGCCCACCAGGAATCCCAGGGCCTGCTGTTTCCCGGCCTTATAGTCAGCTACCGACTGGGGATTATTGGCAAGCGCCTCAGCCACCAGTTTTTCAATTGCGCCCTCGTCAGCCACCTGCTGCAAACCCTTTTCCTTGACGATAACTTCCGGCTCCTTACCCGTAGCGTACATTTCTTCAAAGACCGCTTTGGCAATCTTGCCGCTAATTACCTTTTTCTTTATCAAATCCAACAGCCGGGCCAAGTGGGCGGGTTTGACCGGGCATTCCCCGATTGAACGATTATCGTTCTTCAAGTGATACAACAAATCTCCCATCAGCCAGTTGCTCACCTGCTTGGGCTCAGCAAAGAGCTTCACGCACTGCTCATAGTAATCAGCCAGGGGGCGGCTGGAAGTCAATAACCGGGCGTCATAGGCGGGCAGGTCATAATCCTTGATAAAGCGCAGCCTTTTTGCGTCCGGCAATTCGGGCAATTTTTTCCGCAGCTCTTCAATCCAGGCAGCATCCAACTCCAGCGGCACCAGGTCCGGCTCCGGGAAGTAGCGGTAATCGTGGGCCTCCTCTTTGGAGCGCATGGAAAGGGTAACCCCGCGGGCCGCATCCCAGAGGCGGGTCTCCTGAACAATCCTTTCCCCGGCTTCCAAATCAGCGGTCTGCCGCTTGACCTCGTACTCCAGGGCTTTTTGCAGGAAACGGAAGGAATTCATGTTCTTGACCTCGGCCTTCACCCCCAGCTTTTTATCTTCGGGTCTTTTGAGGGAAATGTTGCCGTCACAGCGCAAGCTGCCCTCTTCCATGTTGCAGTCGCAGACCCCAAGATAGGACAAAATATCGCGCAGCTTCTGCATATACAGCTTGGCCTCTTCCGGGGAACACATATCCGGCTCGCTGACAATCTCAATCAAGGGGGTGCCGCAGCGGTTCAAATCCACCTGGCTGCCCTCGGCGACCCCCTCATGCAGCAATTTACCGGCATCCTCTTCCAGGTGAATGCGGGTAATGCCGATTTTCTTGGGGCCGGCCTCAGTTTCAATCTCGAGCCAGCCGGCCTCGGCCAAGGGCAGCTCAAACTGGGAAATCTGGTAGGCCTTGGGCAGGTCGGGATAAAAATAATTCTTGCGGGCGAAAATACTGTGCGAGGCAATGCGGCAGTGGGTAGCCAGCGCCACCTTGAGCGCCAGCGCCACCACCCTTTTATTTAAGACCGGCAGCACCCCCGGCATCCCCAGGCAAACCGGACAGGTAGAACTGTTGGGCTGCTGGCCGAATTTGGTGCTGCAACCGCAAAATATTTTGGAATTGGTTGCTAACTGGGCGTGAACCTCCAGCCCGATTACTGTTTGGTAATTCACAGGTTAATCCTTTATCTTTTATTTCCTCTCCCCTCTGGGGAGAGGATTAAGGTGAGGGGGGACTTTTCTCTTCTATGGTTTTAAGAATTATCTCACAAACTCCCTCAAGATTGTTCAATATCTCCAGATTGCTAAATCTCAATATTTGCACTCCCAGATTGGATAATTCTCTTGTTCTTAAAGCATCTTGTTGTTTGCCCTTATCTTCATAATGTTGTCCGCCGTCAGCTTCAATAGCAAGTTTATATTCCGGAGAATAGAAATCTACTATATACTTACCAATAGGAACTTGTCTTCTGAATTTTATCCCGGCTAATTGGCGCTTTCGTAGTATTGACCAGAGTTTTCTTTCTGTGTCAGTTTGACTTTTTCGCAGGTTTCTACATTTGGCAACATTATTTCGTTTCATTTCCCCCTCACCCAATACCCCCTCACCCTAGCCCTCTCCCCACAGGGGAGAGGGAACATTCTAAGCATTGCTAGTCAATTCGCTGTTTAATCGCTTTCAAATGGGCGGAAAGGCCTTCCATTTGGGCTAGCTGGATGGCAGTGGGGGCTTGTTCTTTCAGTGCTCGGGCCGAGTAGCCGATGAGGCTGGTCTTTTTGATAAAATCGTCCACCCCCAGGGGGGAGGCGAAACGGGCGCTGCCCCCGGTTGGCAGGACATGGTTGGGCCCGGCCAGGTAGTCGCCGATCGCCTCCGGGGTGTAGTGCCCCAGAAAGATCGCTCCCG
>QIFF01000080.1 GCA_003230635.1 bacterium
ATTACTTTTCTTTTTGCTGCCGAATGGCATCAAGGGTACGCACAAACTTGGGAATGATTCCTCCCAGGGTGCGCACAAAACCGCTGACCGGGGCCTGCATTCCCGCCAGCAGGAGGGAAAGGAGTTCCTGTCTGCCGGGCAAAGAAGCCAGGTGTAGAACTTCGAGCTTATCCAGCACTTTCTTGTCCAGCAACCCACCCTTAATTTCTAACTGCTTATTCTGGGCAGCAAAGTTCTTAAGCACCTTGGCCGCAGTTGTCGGTTCTTCAGGGCTGAAGGCCACTGCGGTCGGGCCTAAAAACAAATGTTCCAGGGATTTTTCATCCTCATTGATACCGGCTACCGCCCGCCGCATGAGGGTGTTTTTCACCACATGGTATTCCACCCCCACCTGGCGCAGCTCATTCCTTAGCGAGCTAATCTGTTCCACGTTCAAGCCGCGGTAATCGGTAAAAACAGCGCCCTGAGCCTGCCGGATTTTATCCCCCAGCTTTTTTGCCAGTTTTATTTTTTCTTCTTTAGTCACAGCTTACCTCCCACCCCTATGTCCGTAAAGCGTTACGCAGTTGTAAGAGATCCAGTTTTATCCCCGGCCCCATAGTGGAGGAAATGGTAACACCCCTCAGGTATTGCCCCTTACTGGCGGCGGGCTTCTGCTTAACCACTGCCTCCAGAAAAGCCATTGCGTTTTCCGTCAAGGCTTGTTCACTGAAAGATAATTTCCCCAGCGCGGCTTGCAAATTGCCGACCTTGTCCACTTTAAAGGTAATCTGTCCTTTTTTTATCGACTTGACCGCCCGGCCTACATCAAAGGTTACCGTCCCGCTTTTGGGGTTGGGCATCAATCCCCGCGGCCCCAGAATCCGTCCCAGCTTACTCAGGCTGCCCATCATGTCCGGGGTAGCTACCACCCGATCAAACTCCAGCCATCCGGTGGCAATCTTTTCCATATACTCATCGCCGCCGGCGTAGTCCGCTCCGGCCTCCAGAGCCTCCTTTTCCTTTTCACCCTTAGCAATTACCAGCACCCGCACTTGTCTGCCGGTGCCGTGGGGCAAAACCACTGTCCCCCGCACCATCTGGTCGGCATGCCGCGGGTCAACCCCCAGGCGGAGTGCAATTTCCAGGCTCTCATCAAACTGAGCATAAGTGCACTCCTTGATTGTTTGTAGGCCCTCTGTAAGGGAAAAGGTCTGCTCAGGGGCCACCTTCTCTTTAGCCGCCCGATATTTTTTGCCTCTTTGCATTTAGCTATCCTCACTTCAATTGACGATTTTTCCGTTAATCTGCAATCTCCAGCCCCATGCTTCTGGCAGTCCCCGCAATGATTTTCATTGCGCCCTCCAGACTGGTTGCATTCAAATCGGGCTGCTTGGTCTTGGCAATCTCCTCGATTTGAGCACGGGTAACCCGGCCGACTTTGTCCTGCCGGGGATTGCTGGACCCCTTGACGATTCCCACCGCCTTTTTCAGCAGCACCGCCGCCGGCGGGGTCTTGGTTATAAAGGTAAAGCTGCGGTCAGTATAGGCGGTAATCACCACCGGGATAATGGTTCCTTCCTGGCCTTGAGTTTTGGCGTTAAAGGTCTTGCAGAATTCCATAATGTTTAAGCCGTGCTGTCCCAAAGCCGGCCCCACCGGCGGAGAGGGATTAGCCTGCCCTCCCGGAACTTGAAGTTTTATCAGCGCCTTGACATGTTTTGCCATTTGTTATTCCTCATAAAAAAACAGTCATCAGTCATCAGTCGTCAGTTGTCAGTCAGGAGTTGACTGACGACTGTCGACTATCTTAAGTCTTTCCCACCTGGAGAAAATCCAATTCCACCGGGGTAGCCCGGCCAAAAATGCTTACCATTACCTTCAGTCGGCCGCGTTCAGGATTGACCTCTTCCACTGTACCGGTAAAACCAGTAAACGGGCCATCCATAATTTTGACTGACTCACCCTGCTCAAAAAGCACCTTGGGTTTGGGTTTGGCCTCGCCTTCTTTAATCTGATTTAAGATTTTTTCTACTTCATTGTCAGGCAGAGAAGAGGGAGTGCTGCCAGTACCTACAAAACCAGTCACCTTGGGAGTATTCTTAACCACATGCCAGGACTCATCCGTCAGTTCCATTTCAATCAGCAAGTAGCCGGGGAAGAATTTTTTGCTGCTGATCTGGCGCTGCCCCTTTTTAAACTCCACCACGTTTCCCATAGGGACGATAATCTGTCCGATTTGATCCTCCATCCCCAGGGGTTTCAGGCGCTGCTCCAAATTGCTTTTGACCCTATCCTCATAACCGGAATAGGTATGAATGATGTACCACTTTTTTGCCATCAAGTCCCTCTTAGTTAACCACAGAGAACACAGAGAAAATATAAATATCAATAAGGTGAAAAGGCTTCTCTTCTGTGTCCTCCAAGCTGTTAATCTTTTTGTGCTTCTTTTAACCTGCTTACATCAAAATTAATCAATAAACCAGCTTTTTAGTGCTAATAGCTAAGATTTGGAGAACACAGAGAAATCCTCTGTGTTCTCTGTGGTTTCATTCTTTCATCACTTCATAAGTTGGCCGACTATCCCTTGCAACATCAAGTCAACAACCCACAAAAAAAGACCAATAATCCCCACAGCAATCAAGACAACCGTGGTGGAATTGGTAACTTCACTGCGTCCAGGCCAGGTAACCTTACGCAATTCCAGCTTGACTTCCTTAAAAAAACGAACCAGCTTCTGCATAGGTCTTTCTACTATATAAGGGCACCTTGAAAAATGGCCTTTTCGCCCAATATCTGCGTTATGCTCAAAATTTAATCCTCGGAATATCAAACATATGTCTGCGGTTAAATTTTCCGCATGCCTTGATATTGAACGAAAATTCTAATTTTTCAAGATACCCATAAACGGGATAAACTGGCAGGCCAGGAGGGATTCGAACCCCCAACACCCGGATTTGGAGTCCGGTGCTCTAGCCATTGGAGCTACTGGCCTGCGCCTGTTT